>JAQGHP010000744.1 GCA_028288775.1 Phycisphaerales bacterium
GCCGTCATGAGCACTTTCATCATGCGTTGTAGGCCCTCGCCGCATTCGGGCAGCGGAGCCGTTTTTCGGATGCCATCACTGCATCAATTCATCACAAGCGCTTTCAAGAAACCATCGGGCCGTTCGCGCGTCATTTCCAAAGCTTCGTCGAGGCGGTCCAACGGGAAGCGATGCGTGTAGAGCGGCGTAGGCTCGAGCCGTCCGGACACGACCGCGTCCACAGCCGACCGCATGCCCGCAAGGTAGACGGCGGGATCGCGTTCGTGGGCGCTGACGACGTCCAGGCCCCGCCAGTTCCAGAGCTGCATATTGACCTGCCGCAGCCCGTCCTGGTGATACCCGGCGATAACCAGTCGCCCGCGCTCACAAGTCAATTCCGCCGAAAGGTCCAGCGGCTGTTGTTTTCCGACCGCTTCGACCACCACATCGCAAAATCTCCCACCGGTCAGCCCGCGAACCTGCTCCGTCACCCGGCCGTGCTCATCCAAGGCGATCGACTCAGCCGCACCCATCCGGCGCGCGACGTCCAACGAATACGGCCGCCGGGAAATGGCGATCACCCGAGCGCCTGCGCCCGCGGCAAGTCTCGTGAGAATAGCGCCCAGGAAGCCGATCCCGACGACGGCCACGGTCTGCCCCCGCGTGATCCCGCTACGGCGAAAGATGTTCATCGCGCACCCGAGAGGCTCGGCCGGGAATGGCTGCCCTTGAAGCGCATCGGGCAACCGCACCACCTTCGATTCGGGCGTCACGTCGTATTCGGCGTAGGCATTGTCCGACAGCAACGCGACGCGATCCCCCGGGGAAAAATGATCGACGCTGGAGCCAATCGCGTCGACCACACCCCAGCCCTCGTGGCCGAGCTGGCCAGGGGCCATCGGGTACTTGAACCACTCCCGCCCTTCCCACGGCGGGAGGTTTGACGCGCAGACGCCGCACCCTTCCAGGCGAACCCGCACTTCCTTCTCCCGCGGCTCAGGGACCGCAACCTCGCGTATCTCGATCTTGCCCGGTTCCCGCACCACCGCGGCGCGCATGGTCGGCCGATGTGCCGGACCGGAAGGAGCGGCGGAAGGCGTACGCGTCATCGCGCCACCCTCGCATGCCTGTCGCGATCGCCGGCAATCTCTTCGACCAGGGTTTTCTTCGCCTCGGCGAAATGGGATCCATGGTCCGTCCCGACTTTGTCGCGCGTCCGGGGCGCCACCATGTTTTCACGCAACCACGTGTAGAGATGATGCGCCCCTTCGGCCGCGCTAATCTTCGGAGACCACCCCGTCGCCGCGTGCATCTTGTGGGTGTCCGAGACGTAATAGCGCTGGTCCCCGGGGCGCCAAGCGCCGGCGCGGAGGTCGGGCCGGCGGCCATGAATCCCTTCGATGAGATCAAACAGTTCGAGCAGGCTAATCGTGTTTTGGGGGCCGCCGCCGATGTTGAACGCCTCCCCCACGATCTGCGGCATGTGGGCTTGGGCCAGCAGGAACGCGTTCACCAGATCGTCAACATGCAGGACGTCGCGAACTTGTTTCCCGTCACCGTAGACGGTAATCGGCTCGCCGCGGAGCGCGCGGATGAGGAAGTGTGCGACCCAACCCTGATCCTCGGTGCCGAACTGGTGGGGCCCGTAGATGCAGCTCATGCGGAACACAACCGCCGAGATTCCGAAGGTCCGCGTGTAGTCAAGCACGTATTGGTCGGCTGCGCCTTTGGAGCAGCCGTACGGGCTGTGGAAATCGAGGGGTCGGGTTTCGTCGATTCCGCTCCCGCGGATGGCGTCGTCCTCGGGTTCGTAGCGCGTGCCTGCCATGCGGATCGTCACGTCGCCAAGGCGGCCGTAGACCTTGTTCGTTGAAGTGAAGACCAGCGGCGGCGGATTGTCCTGTGCCCGGAGCGCTTCAAGAAGATTCAGCGTCCCGCGCGCGTTGACCTCGAAGTCCTCAACCGCATTCACCAGGCTTGTGGTCACCGCGACCTGCGCCGCAAAGTGAAACACCTGGCTCGCGCGATCGACCGCACGCCGCACGGAACGTGCATCGCGAATGTCGGCAGTCTCGACCTGCACCAGATCGCCGTGCGTTTGAAGCAGCCATGCGAGATTCTGCTCGACGCCGGGGCGGGAGAGGTTGTCGTACAAGAGCACGGGCCGGCCGCTGGTGAGGATACGATGCGCGAGATTCGTTCCGATAAACCCGCACCCCCCGGTAATGAGGACCGGCCCGGGACGTGCCGGTTCGGGTGAAACTTCAGGAAGCCCGGGTCGATTGCGCATCACTCCCTCGAAATCAATGGTTCAGTGGCCGGTGTTCCTTGCGTCTCGCTCCGGCCGGCCATGTGCCCGGAGACGAACCAATTATCAAATCGCCAGGCCGCGCTGGGCGAGTTCAGTTTGGGCACGCGCCACGTGATCCTCGGCGACCTGCCCCTCGAGCCATTCCGCCAGTTCGTTGAGTCCTTCCTGGAGGCCGACCGCCGGTTCGTACCCGAGCACTTCGCGGGCGAGTCGGATGTCGCCGAAGCAATGGCGGATGTCGCCGACGCGATACTTGCCGCAGATTTCCGGTTCGATGTCATTCCTGCCCAGGGCGGCCGCCATCCGGTCGGCGATCTCCCGGACCGTGTAAGGCTGCCCGCCCCCGACGTTGATGGACCGCCCCGCCGCGTCACCTGCTTCCAACGCGAGCCGGCACGCCCGCGCGACATCCCGGACGTGGACAAAATCGCGCTTCTGCAATCCGTCCTCGAAGATGACCGGCGGCCGGCCCTTGAGGAGCCGGGAACCGAAAATGGCGAGCACGCCGGTGTACGGGTTCGACAGTGCCTGCCGTGTCCCGTAGACGTTAAAAAATCGCAGGGCCACGGTCGCGATCGAGTAAGCGCGCCCGATCATCAGGCACAATCGCTCCTGGTCGAACTTCGACAATGCGTAGACGCTGGTGAGGGTCGGATGCTTTGTCTCCGGCGTCGGGATGGGCATCAGAGGGCGTCGGTCGCAGTCGCGCAATTCCCACTCGTGCCGGTGAAGCTGCTCGATCGTCCGGTCCGATCCGTCCACTACGGCGCCGTCGGCGTCGCGGTACAACCCTTCGCCGTAGACGCTCATGCTTGATGCGACAACGAGGCGCTCGACCGGCCGCTCGATCAGCGCCTCCAACAGCACGGCGGTTCCGAGGTTGTTCACGGCGGTGTAGCGCTCGACCTCGTACATGCTCTGCCCGACCCCCACCGCCGCGGCGAAGTGATAGACCGCGTCCACCCCGCGCAGCGCGTTCCGCATGGCGGCGGCGTCGCGGATGTCGCCGCGGATCAACTCCACATCCTCCGCGAGATATTCGGGTCGCCTCGCGCATTCACCATGGACCTGGGGCGAAAGGTTGTCCAACACACGGACCTGATAGTTATTGCGAAGGAGCTCGTCAGCGAGATGGGACCCGATGAACCCCGCCCCGCCGGTGATCAGAACCCGCCGCTTCATCATTCATCTCCAGCAAAGCGGCGGCACGGTCGCACTGGCTCGACCGGAGCCGCCAACGGTTCAAACATGCAGCAAGACGATGCAGCAACCCGTGCCGCGTTCGTCCTGTGCCCGATTGCAAGCGGCGTGCGGGACAGCGGCGTGGCAAGACGAGTGCTGGATTTTTCCGTGGAAACTGCCGGAAAGGTAGAGACCGAGGAGAATTTTCGACCCGAATTCGACGCGCAATTCCTTAGCCGGGGGTCAGGCATGAGGCTGAGGGTGCCGCACAATCGGTGGGCATAGAGAAGGCGGAGCGACGGATTGCCGCGGACGCCCGTCGCGATGGATTGGTTTGCGGGTTGGCTACGCGGCCGTCGGTAAATCGGCGGCCGTCATTGGTACCTGCTGGCCCGCCATCATCGCGTAAATGCCCCCAAGCGCGATGAGGTGTTCATGTGTCCCGCTCTCGGCGACGCTTCCCCGCTCCATCACGAAGATCTGATCGCAGCCGCGCACCGTGCTCAGGCGATGGCTGACCAAAATGATGGTGCGTTTCCCTTTGAGATTCCGCAGCGCGTCCGTCACCAGTCGTTCGTGAAGGGGATCGAGCGCGCTGGTCGGTTCGTCGAGCACGATGATCGGCGCTTCCGTCAACAGCGCCCGCGCGATGGCGATGCGTTGCCGCTGGCCGCCGGACATGGACTGGCCCCCTTCCGTCGTCGGCGTGTCGTACCCCTGAGGAAGCGCCGCGATAAATTCTGCCGCGCCGGCCAGCCGGGCGGCTTCGTGAATCTGCTCCGGCGAAGCGCCGGGTCGGCCGTAGGCGATGTTCTCCGCGATCGTCGTTGGGAGGATCACGCTGTCTTGAAGCACGAGCGCGACGTGTCGTCGCAGGTCAGCCAGGCGCACTTCCCGGGCGTCAATGCCGTCGAATCGCAGCGCCCCCGAAGTGGGGTCATAGAACCGCGGGAGCAAATTGAGCAGGGTGCTCTTTCCGACGCCGCTCGAACCGACGAACGCCACCATCTGCCCCGGCTCGATCCGCGCCGAAAGTCGTTCGAGCACGGGCTTGGCCGTTGAGGCATAGGAAAACCCGACGTCGTCCAGTTCCAACACGCGTGGCCGGCACGGCAGCGGACGGGCGTGTGTGTCGTCGGCAATGACTTGATCACGGTCCAGGATCTCGAAGACACGCTCGGCGCTCGCGACACCCTGCTGAATGCTCGCGTAAAATCCCGTCAACGTGCAGAGCGGCCCCCAGAGCAGGCCGAGGTAGGAAGTGAAAACGATTAGCTCGCCCAGCGAAAGCGTGCCGTGATAGACGAGATACCCGCCATACCCGAAGACGATCGCCCCGCCGATTCCGAACAAGGTTCCGACCAGGATGTTATAGACGATCTGTTCCCGATTGAGCCCCCACCCGGCGCGGATCGTCTCGCGCACGGCTCCGCGGAATTGGCTGAATTCCTCGGCCTCGCGGCCGAACGCCTGCACGAGGCCGATGCAGGACATGGACCGCTGGACCGCCGTCGTGAACTCGCTGTCGCGCTCCTTGCAGTCCAGAGAGCGGGCCCTGAAGCGACGGCCGAAAGCGATATTGGCGATCGCGAGAAAGGGGACGACAGTAAAGGCCGACAGTGTGAGCGAAAGGCTCCGTGTCGAAAGTATGTAGAACATGCCCACGAGCGTGACCGCGGCAACCGTGGTGGAAACAAGGATCCCAAGAATAATCTGACAACCGTACGTGTCCGAACTCAGACGATAGATCGTATCCCCTTGCGGCTGCGATTTATGATACGCCATGCTCATTGCCTGAAGCTTGCGATAGAGATCGCACCGGACCCGCATCAAGCCGTTATAGTTGATGTGATTGCAAACCAGCGTCAGGACTGCGGACAGCAGATCCTGCAGGAGCTTGATCGCGAAGCCGGCGGCGGCAAGGCCCAACAGCCGGCCAATGGGATTGTGCGGCAAGGGACCCAGAAAAAGGCGATGAATCCAGTCGTGTTTTGCGGTGGACTCGAGGACGCTGTCGATCAGGATCGCCATCGGCCACGCCACCAACAGCCCGACGGCAGTGGACAACGTAACCAGAAAGACCCAGACGCATACCAACGGCCAGTCCGGGAAAAAGTACGATACGGCGCGTACGTAGAACCGCATTATTATACGAACCTTCCGGGATTACAGCCCATATGCCCAGGGAGTGCATGGAATAGCTCAGCCCGATGAACTATTCACGCTGGAGATAGTACCGGTTCGCCAGTTGTCAATCAACGCAACGCGCCTCTCGTAAACTAGCGGAAGTCTATGTGACTCCTACGGCGGAGGAATGGTGTACTGGCTAGGGGTTCGCCTTCGCCTCGGCAGGCTTGACCGGCCAGCCGTCCTCCCAGAGCCTAATAATTTGGCCCCGCTTGAGGGGCGGCGTCGCGTCCTGCGATTCGAGCACCCAGCGAATGCCGCTGCAGCCGTAGGTGCCGGCGGTGTCCCCTTCAGGGAGATGATTTTTGAAACCCATTTTGATCAGCGGGTTTTCGTGGGAATGCAATTCCTCATCGACCGCAACTAGCTGAACGGGCCTCCCCCACGGGTCGCCATCGAGAATGGCGGGGAAATCATTCCGGCTCGCGGCAAAGAAGATGATGGTCACTTCCTTCCCCTCGACGCGATCGACCCACGCCGGGAGGCCTTGTTCCCTTAGAAGCGCGCGATGCTTCGCCCGCTGTTGCTCGGTCACCTTCTTGTGCGTTTCCGCTCCCACCCAAATATCCGTGCATCGGCCGCGGCTCGTCGCGGTGCGGCCGGTGAGATTCATCAGCAGCATATCCCCCACCGCCAGGTCGCCGAGCTTCGCTTGTCCCTCGCCCTTCCATACGCGCGTCTTGTCATCCACCTTAAATACGCCGCGGCCAATGTCGGGCGGCGTCATCAGGTGCTCCTTGTCGTCCTTCATGGTGGGGTATTGCCGGGCCAGCTCGAGCGTTCCCGTGTCGAGATTCGCGGCATCCAGGCGATAGGCGAAGCGATCGCTCACGGTGCTGGTGAAATCATCGGTGATCAGCGTCGCCCGGGTGAACACGCCCTTCTGATCCTGATGGAGATAGAAGTAATAGTGGGTCCCCATCGGCAGCTCGCCCAGGTCCGCCCCGGCGTTGTGGTACAGAATCGTGCCGAAAGGCGGCATGGTGAAGTCGACCAGTTCGCCCGTGCGGTCCGCACGGAACTGGCCCGTGCGATGGTAGGCGTCCGCCTTCACCAATTCGCCGGACACCAGGTGGTGCGACTGGTACGGCGGAAATTCCCCATGCTTCAACTGATACCAGGGCAAGTCCCCGTTCCCGAAATCGGTGCGGAAGGGGTATTGGTTCGCCGACTCTTCTTCGACCTTTGCGTTGGGCACTTCGGTGTAGACGCCTTCCCCGAAGGGCATGTCGCGGATGGGCCACGACGGATGCGCGAACAGGCGGATGACGCGGCCCTTGCGAAAGCCTTCGAGCAGCAGGCTCGGCTCGATTACCCAGCAAATCCCGCTGCACCCGAAACGATCGGTGGGAACCTTTTTATATTCGACGACGGTCGACCCCTGCCCGTCCACCGGCGGGTTGTAGCTGCGCAGATCCTGATTGGCCACGACCGCATGCACGCGGCGGTGCTCCGTCACCCATTGTGCGGGATCGATGCCTTCGGCCTTCATTATCGACTGCAAATCATCCGGTTCGCCGAAGAGCGTAACGGAGAGCTTTTTCCCCTCGACGTGCTCGATCCAGCCGGGCAGCCCGCGTTCCTTCAAGAAGTCTGTATGTCGCTTCCGCTGCCGGGAAGTGGCGGCCCTTTGCGTGTCCGCCCCGACCCAAATGTCGCTGCAAGCGGCAGTCTTCTCAAATTTGCTGCCGCCGAGGTTTACCAATATCGAATCGCCCGCAGCGAGGTCGGCAAGCTTGATCTGCTGCTCGCCCTTCCAGACGCGGGTTCGTTCATTCACGCTCAGGTCGGCGTGCCCCGAGTCCGTCTGATTCTCGGCAAGGTTTTGCCTCGTTACGCTCAGCTTTCCGTCCGCGACATGGGCTTCGTCGAGCCGATATGCCACGTTGTTCGCTGCAAGGAGGGAGAAGTCATCTTCGATGGCGGCGGCTTTCGTAAACGCCCCGGTCTCGTCCTGGTAAAGCGAAAACTGCAACGAAGTCCCGAGCAGAACGTCGCGTAGATCGCCACCGGCGTTGAGATAACGGACGGTCCCACATGGGAGCAACTTGAAGTCCACAAGCTCGCCGGTGGAGTCCGCCCGGAATTGGCCCGACCGGTGAATGAAGTCGGCTTCAACCAATTCGCCCGTGACGCGGTGATCGCTATGGAATGGCGGGAATTCGCCGGGCTTTAGCTGATACCACGGCAACTGGACGTTCGACTCATCCGTGCGAAATGGGAATTTCGCATCGTCCTTAACAGGCTCGCCCGCGTGCGCGGCCGCCGACAGATAAAGGAGCGGCAGGAGCAGCAACCACGCCCTCATGCCAAAACCTCCGAGATGGGCGCGAGGCTGTCCACGAAGTGCTCGGTCGGTACTTCCATTTTCTGGAGCATCGTCAGCATGAGATTGCTGAGGCGGGCCTTTTCGTCCTTGGGCCGGCCGCAGAGGTTGAGCCATTCGTCGTAATCGAGCTTGTAGTTTTCGCCCTTGGGGCGGTTGTAGTCGATGTGCCGCCCGTGCTTGAGGCCCAGGCCGCCGCCCCCGGCAAGGAGGATGGGCAGGTTGCTGTTGGAATGGCTGTGGCCGTAGCTCATGCCGCTGCCGAATAGCACCATGGTCCGGTCGAGCAGCGGCTCGTCGCCGTCCGTTTCGGCTTTGAGGCGGTCGAGGAAATACCCAAACTGCTGCATGATGAAGGTGTCGCTGCGCGTCAGGCGGTCGAGGACGTCCTTGTCGCCGCCGTGATGGGAAAGCTGGTGCCGCGACTGCGTGATGCCGATTTCGGGGATGGCCAGCCCATTGCCCTCGCTGCCGTTCATGTAGGTGACGACGCGCGTCATGTCCGTGCGCAAGGCGAGGACGATCAGGTCGAACATGGTCCGGTAATATTCTCCGGCCTGTTCCTTGGAAACATTGCGATGAAACGCCGTGCCGTCCACCTTCGGCTTGGGGGTGTCGAGCCACTTATCGAGGCGCTCGGTGCGCTGCTCCACGTCGCGTACCGAGTGCAGGTATTCGTCGAGCTTGGTGCGGTCGTCGGCGCCTAGATCACGTCGAAGAGAGTTCGCTTCATCGAGCACGGAATCGAGCACGCTGCGCCGCTTGTTCAGGCGGGTGCGCTGGGCGGCCACCCCGCCGACCTCTTCGCCGAAGAGGCGGTCGAACACCACGCGCGGACTATCCTCTGCGGGGAGCGGAACGCCATCGCGCGAGAAGGCGAGCGTGGTGGAATTGTTGGGCTGTCCCGTTCCCGAGCTGATGGAAAGTTCCAGTGAAGCGAAACGCGTATGCCGCGACGTCACCTCCGCCATGAGCTGGTCGCAGGAAATGGTGTTGTGGTACTGGCGGGCGCTTTGGGCGTCGATCTTGGCGCCCGTCAGCCACGTGTCCGCGCACACGTGCGCCTGGCCCAAGCCGTTCGGATGAAACAGGCCGCTGAAGACGGTGAACGCATCGCGGTGCTTTTCGAGCGGACTAAGCGCCTTTGACAGCTCATAACCCCGACCCGGCTTTGTCACCTGCCAGGTCATTCCATTGACGCCGTTGGGAATGTAGACGAATACGCTGCGCCGCGGCTTGGCCGCAGCGGCCCCGGCGGCGCGCAGGGGCGTCATCGCGCCCAAGAGCGGCAAGGCCATCGCCGCGCCCGCGCCGCGCAGGAAGTGACGACGCGATAGCAGCCACCGTTGCGACAAGATATTGCTCATAGGAATGCCATTTCTTCCTGCGCTATCGCCTCTGAAAGAGGTCGCTCAGCACAAAATCTTCCATCAGCGCCGACAGTTGGTAATCGTGGGCCTTGCCCTGGGAGGCGACGTCGGCCAATGACTTGCGATCGTCGAAGGTCATGCCGCGCCGCAGTGCGTAAGTGGCCATCTTCTTGACGAACGCCGCGTTGAACTTGTCCAGATCTGCCACCATCAGCTTCTTTAGTTCGACGGCGTCGGCGAACTTGCGGCCGTCCACCAGCTCGCCGCTGGGATCGATTTTCGGGTTCGACCCGGCCCCGTCGCGCACGTCTTCCTCCGTGCGCCAGTGTCCGACGGCGTCGTAGTTGTCGAACGCAAGCCCCAACGGATCGATCTTGCGGTGGCACGCGGCACAGTTGGCGTCATCGCGGTGCGCTTCGATCTTCGCGCGCAGCGAAGTCTTGGGCTTGTCCTGCGGGGTAGGCTTAAGAGCCGTGACGTTGGGAGGTGGAGGCGGCGGCGGGTTTCCGAACATCGACTCGAGCACCCATTTGCCCCGGTGTACCGGCCGGTGCCGCGTGCCATCGGAGGTGAGGCTGAGGATGGATGCCTGCGTGAGCAACCCGCCGCGATGGTCTTCGGGCTTGAGCGCGACACGATGCAGCGCTTCGCCGTTCACCCCTTCGATGCCGTAATGTTTGGCGAGGCGCTCGTTAAGCATCGTCCAGTCGGAGTCGAGAAAATCGCGCAGGCTCAGGTGCTGCTGCATCACCTCGCGGAAGTAGGAGGTCGTTTCCGCCACCATACTCTTTTCAAGATACTCGTCGTACTCCGGGTAAATTTTCTTGTCTGGCTCGAACATCCCCACGCGGCGCAATTGCAGCCACTGCCGCGGGAACGAATTCGCGAAAGCGAGCGCCTTCGGGTCCTGCGCCATCCGACGGAATTCTTCGCGCAGAACGTCGGGTTGGTGGAGCGTCCCCTGACGCGCGAGGTCAAGCAGATGCTCATCGGGCATCGTGCTCCAGAGGAAATAGGAGAGCCGGGAGGCCAGTTCGAAGTCGTTCAGCCGCGGCGACGGTGCGCCCGCCGATCCTTCGACCAGGTAAATGAAGTTGTTGGAGCAGAGGACCGCGAGCAGCCCGGTTTTCACCGACGTCTCGAAATTGTCGCCTAGTTTTTGGGAATACTCGAACAATTTCACGAGCCGATCGACTTCCTCGGGACGGACGGGCCGGCGATACGCGCGCTCGGCAAAACGCGACAGGATCTCTCGCGCGTAAACTACGTCGCGCGTGGCCGATTCGCCCTTGAAAAAGATGAGCTGGTGCGCGGGCGGCGGCCACGACTTCTGCACCGGCCCCTCCCACTCGATCCAGTCGAGGAGAATGGTCGGCCAGGCCGGCTTGAAGTCTTCATCGGTTAGCTTGATCTGCCAGGGCTGACGCGCCTTCATGGTGAAGAACGGCTTGGTGCCCAGCGGGCGCGACGCGCGTTCCTCGGGGTTGGGTCCGGGCACCGCGTTGACGATGCGAATGAGGTGCGTACCCGCCGGCAGATGCGCGCGAAACTCGAGCGTGACGGGTTGATCCTCGGGCGCGTCCACGTCCTGCTCAAAGAGCGTGCGGCTGATGTCCGTGGCATACAGTCGCAATCGCGCCGCCCGGCCGTTCGCCGGCCGCAATCCGCTCAGCTTCACCCGCACCACGTATTCGCCGGTCGTCTCGATTTTCAAATCCCGCGCATCGAGCGCGCCGTTGTTGGGGACGATGTCGGCGCGCACCTTGTCGAGCAGCCCCTTCGCCGCCAGCTGCTCATAGACCCCCCCGCCAACGCGGAGGCGTGCCGCGGTCCATCGGACGGTTTCGGATTTGGGCTGCGGCCCCAGCGCCAGGGCTTCGTTGAGAACCGTCTCGGCCGCCGCCAGGTATTTCTCGACGTGGGCGGGGGACAGCGTGAGCACCGTTCCGATCCGTTCGAAGCCCTGCCAATCGGGGTCCTCCGGCAGGCCGGTGGGGTCGGTGGCATCGTAGGTCACGCCTAGCAGGTCTCGGATCGTGTTGCGATATTCTTCCCGGGAAAGCAGGCGAAAGGACACCTTCTCGCCGAGCGCCGCCTGCCGGGCGGATTCGGCTTCGCCCAGTTGCCCGGCGATCCATTCCGCCACCCGCGCCACGTCCTGGGCCGGTGGGCGCGCCTCCGTCTTCGGCGGCATCTCGCCGGAGTTGATCCGGTCCATGATCTCGGTCCAATGCGTGGCAATCCGTGTGTTCACGAAATCGAGCGCCAGGGTATCGACGCGCAGATCGCCCTTCTGCTTTTTCTCACCGTGGCAGCTCACGCAATGCTGGTCAAGAAAGGGCTTCACTGTCTGCGCAAAGTCCCCCGATCCCCCCGGTACTTCCGCGGCGAGCCCTTCGCCGCCTGCGAGCAGCGTAACACCGAGCAATATCCCAATCAGGCGTGAGAGCAAGAAGTCCCTTTGCAAAATTCGAAGACCGGACACCGGCCGGCAAAGCGAGCAATGAATCGTATTCTACCAGCACTTTATATCCTTCCTCGGCAGCGGTGTTGAGCCCACGCGGCGGTATTCGAAACGGCCGGCGTGACAAACCTTTCCCAGCCTAGAGGCGTGATTCGCTGGCCTTTGGCCGCCGGGGTATAACGCTGCCATGCCGGGCGAAAACGCGGACCCATCCATCCCAAGCCTGATGCGCTTCTGTCAATCGCGACTGCCCGCCCTGCTTGCCGCGGTGGACGGACGGCGATTGCTTCAGACGGTCGCCGATATCGTGGCCAACGACCGTTGGAATTCGTTCGACGGTTTCCATCGAACGAATCGAATGCTCCTCGCGGCCTACGAAGCGGGCGGGGCGAAAACCCAATTGCACACCATCCCCACCGGCGGACTGCGGGGAAACGGGAAGTGGATCATCCCCGAAGCCGAAGACTTTCGGGCGGCCACGCTCGACCTTGTCGAACCAGTCGAAAGACGATTGCTCGATTATCGCGAGTGCCCCTGGGACGTCGTTCAATGGTCTGCCGGAACCTGCGAGGAAGGAATCAGGTGCGAGCTGGCCGTGATTGATTCCGAAGAGCAACTCGCCCGTGCATCGGGCGCGTTGACGGGAAAGATCGTGCTGACGCGCATGAACGCGCGCGACAGCCGCGAGAAATTCAGCGCCGCCGGGGTGGCGGGGTTGCTGTGCGATCCGCCGGTTGCCGATTGCCCCGGCGCGGTCGCGTGGACGAAATTCGGCTGGGGCGGCCTGGACCTCGCTAACGGCGGCTCGCCGATGGTCGGCTTTGCCATTTCCTCAACCATGGGCGATGAACTTCGGGAATTGCACCGTCGGCACGGCCGATTGGTCGTGCATGCCCGGCTCGACGTCCGTCGCTATGCGGGATCGCATGATGTGGTTAGCGGACTGATCCCGGGCCGCGAGGATCCGGATTCGGAAATCTGGGCCGTCGCCCATAGCGCCGAGCCCGGCGCACTCGACAATGCCTCGGGCGTCGCGGCCTGCGTTGAGATAGCCCGCGCAATCAACGGCCTGATCGAGTCCGGGCAACTCCCCCCGCCGCGGCGGACGATTCGGCTGCTGCACGGTTACGAGTGTTACGGGTTCTTCCACTTCCTTGAACACGTAAAGCGGCTCCAGCCGCCTCTCGCTGGCGTATGCATCGACACGATCGGCGCGCGGCCGGACCTGTGCGGCGGAGAACTTCGCTGGCACGCCTCCGCCCCCGCGTCGGCTCCATTTGCCGACGACATTGGTGCATTAATCCTCCGCAGAGTGCTGGACCTGCACCCGGTCTACCGCTTCAAGCGCATGCCGTTCCTCTCCACGGAAGACACGCTCCTGGGCGACACCGCGTACGGATTCCCCTGCCCCTGGATTACCAATCATCCGTTCCGCGGGTATCACAGTTCTGCCGACACGATCGACTTGGTTGATGAACAAGGCTTGGCAGTCTCCACGGCCGCGATGGCCGGCTATCTCTATTACCTTGCCGATATGGGGACGGATGAGGCGCTCGAAATCGCGCGCGACCAAACGACCCGCGCCGCAGCGTTCTTCGAGACTGGAGCAGACCTTTCGCCACCACTGGCTATTTCGATCCGCCATTCCCATACCGCGACGGTTCGACGATTAGAGCGGTTCGTGTGGACCGGAGATCACGCGACATTGGCGCGTGAATTCAATGGGCAGGTCGACCGCGTCACGGAAATCGCGCGAGCCGCGGGCAACAAAGCGACCAACAGCATCGATACTTCGAGTCTTTCCGATCCGACCGCGCAATTGATCCCCCTGCGCCGTCTGCCCCTGGCACCGACGCCAGAAAATGTCTGGCCGCACGTCCGGACAAAACTCGGCGAATCTTTCCCGAAGTGGGCTGCCTACTGGGCCAATGGCGAGCGTCCGATCTCCGAGATCGCCTCGCTGTTGTCTCTCGATGCGGAGTCCCGTCAGGAGCTATCAACTGTGATCGCACACTTCGAGGCACTGGCAGAACTCGGCTATGTGGACTTGATCCATCCGGACGCTTTCGCGACCGAAGAGAGGTTGGCCGCGGACCTTGCAGTGCTAGGCATTCGGCCGGGCATGGACGTTTTGGTCCACAGCTCCCTGAAATCCATCGGCCCGGTTCGCGGCGGGGCCGCAATGGTGGTTCGCGCGCTCCTGTCGGCACTCGGCCCCGATGGCACGCTGTTGGCACCAAGTTTCAATCATTTCGACGCCCGAGTTTTCAACCCGCTCACGACGCCGACTACCAACGGCGCGATCCCCGAGGCCATTTGGCGTCGCGCGGATGCGCAGCGCAGTCTTCATCCGAGCCATTCGGTGGCCGCGATCGGGCCTCGCGCCGAACACTATCTCCGCGACCATCTGGCGAATGGCGTCTGGGCCGCCGACAGCCCGATTGGGCGGCTCATGGAAGCCGGCGGTTACGTGCTGTCGATCGGCGTCGGGCATGACCGCAGCACCGCGTACCATCTCGCCGAGATATCCCTGAAAGCCCCCTGCCTCGATTCGTTCGGGAGCGTCGATCACGTCATTGACGATGACGGTCAAGTGCGACCCGTTCGCGGTCTAGCCTGGCGTGCGGCGGAATGTCCGGTTGGTCCGCGCGGTCTGGACGCCGTACTCGAATCCAGACAAGCCCGCGGATTCATCGGCCGGGCGGCTTCGACGCTCGCGCGGGCCGCGGACATTTTCGCGGCCCGCCGCGAGCAGCTCGGCGACCGCTGCGCCCAATGCCCGATTCGGCCCGAGTACCGCAATACCCAAGTGGCATGGGCGAGATAGCCAATGAATCCCCCGCCGTAGCGGTAAAACACGGGCGGGCCGCCCGTGCCACGAATGGTTTTGAAACTGCTCTTAAACCCGACCAATTGAGCTCACGGCGTTTCATCCGGTGTCATTCGGAAATCGAATTCTTCGGGCAGTGGATACTGACGCCGCACCCGTCGGCGCAGCGCATCATCAACGACCGCTCCTTCCTTTTGCGACACCAGGGCATAATGCCAGTCGAACCAAAGTTCCGACACGCTCGTCTCGCCTTCCCGAATGTTGGGTATGTCAAATGGCTCGGCGAAGAACTGTTCGGGCGCACAGAGGTCGCCCGAACGCAGAGCCGCGATCGTTCCCAAAAGCCTGACGCGACCGATTCCCTGAACCTCCGTCGGCAATGAATCGATGAGTCCGCGGACTTCAGCAAAACGCGCGGCCTTGAGCATCGCTTCGCACGCCTCAACGACCAGCGCAGCAATGTCCGGCCTCATTCGTGCGGCGGAGAGCCACAAATCCGCCGCCCGACCCAGATCGCCTTCGTCGGCCTCCAACACGGCGAGGCTCCGCAACACCCACGCCGACTTTTCCAGTTCGAGCGATCGCTCCCACGCCGCGCGGGCTCCCTCTACGTCGCGTGCGCGGTAGCGCATGGTTCCCAAGTGCAATAGCGATAACCAGTGAACGCCGCGGCCGCCCGCGATCGCCTCCTCGAGCAACCCTCTCCACTCCCGTTGTGTCATATACGCACCGGGCGCCGCGGCGGGGTCTCGATTGGGGATCTCGCCCTTTTCAAGCAATTGCAGCCACGGCTGCTGCTCCGGCCCGAGAGTGCGATCGGGGAAAGGAATGCCCGCCGATCCCATTGCGCGGATGCCGGCCCTGGTGCGACGGCGAATTTCCAACGCGCCCCAACCCGAGCCGTCTTGGAGCATCTCGACCGGCGGTAGGTCGGCATCGTCCCCGAATTTCTGCAAGTGCTCGTCGAGCATGGCTCGGGACAGCGCCGCCTCCAATCGTTTTTCCACATGATTGATGGCCGACGGCCAGTCGTGCGAATGAACAGAGTGCGGATCGGCTTCGAGCAAACCGTAGGCTTCGAGCCATTGCCATTTCGCGCCGGCGGGCATGGGAACGTACTCGGTCTGCTTGGGCGCGAGGCCGCCTTGGATTTCGATGTACCTGCTGCCGGGGACAGAGAGATGTTCCTGCCACGTTCGGCCGCCGGGGGCGGTCCCCCAGTTGAACATCTTGCGGCCCATGAGCCGCCGGGTTGATGTGTGAACGAGGCCGCTCCCTTGTCGATCGAGCGCTGTGATCCAGGGACGCTGATTGGGCGGGATTCGGAAATACAAATCGCCCGCCGCGGGCAGGCGCGTCGGGTAGGTCATGTCCCGGCCGTCGCGCATGGGTAGATTCTGCGACTTGAGAGACCGATCGTACGCGTGGAAATACGCCCGGTCGGCCGGCGCGAGGACGCGGATTTCGTCGGTCTCCTCCACCGCGATATTCGACCACCAGTATATGGGGATCGTTTCATCGTTCGGATTGACAATCCGTGGGCGGACGAAGAGAAACTCAGAGCCGTCGGGCAAATAGCAATCGATTTGAAACGGCATGCCGCGAATGCGCTCGAACTCATACAGCCGGAGGATCGGCGTGCCGTCGGACGCAACGGCTCGCGCGGCGAATACGGGGGAGCAGGTGAACGGACAGTGGCCGATGATCGACAGGTTCCACTCGACGCCCCCCGAAAACCACGCGTCCCGTACCGCAAGATTCGCCGGCTGGAACACGGGGTTCACGTGGAGCAGTTCGCGTTTCGACGGCTTGTGGTAGAGCGACCAGAGCCGTCCGCCGAGTTCGAGCATGAACGTCGCTTTAAGAAATTCGTTCTCAAGAATCGCGACCTTGAACCTGCGGGGTTGCTTTTCACGGTCGTAATCATCCTGAAGGCTGTAGGGGAGAATGCTCGCCTCGTTGCCCGGGTCCACGTAAGCAGTTTCCTCCGCCGGGGAATCGGTCGCTTCCGGGATGCTGACCGTGTGGTAAGGGCGCAGCGCCGCGAGAGGGTTCGTCGGTCCCAATCGTGCCGCCGGCACTTCGAGTGTTTCCACACGGAGTTCGCTCATACAAATTCAAGCCTTTCGATTTCATGCGGCGATCACTCCTGGTGGACTGGGCGGGATTGCCCCGATCCACGATTCGCGGCATGGATTGAAATCGCAGTGTACCGATGGTCTACACGCCCGGAAACAGAGCGCATTGGCGGACCCGCGCACGCGTTGCCCCT
>JAQGHP010000747.1 GCA_028288775.1 Phycisphaerales bacterium
CGACGTGTTGCGCGCGACAACCTCCATGGCCGCAGCCCTGGCGGCGGGGGTGAGCGAGATCCGAATCTTCGGCGATACCGCCTCCGCCTTGGCCGCGGGTCGGGAAGTCGGGGGTCGCGCCCTGCTATGCGGCGAAGAGAATTGCCTCCCGCCCGCCGGGTTTGATCTAGGCAACAGCCCCGGCGCGTTCAACCGCGCGGCCCACGCCGGCCGCGTGGCGTTCATGTCCACCACAAACGGCACCCGCGCTCTGCTATCTGCCCGAGGGGCGACGGCGGTTTACATTGGAGCGCTCGTCAATGCCTCGGCCACGGCGCGGGCGCTGGCACAGGCCGGCCTCGATGTCACGCTGCTGTGCGCGGGGACACAAGGCCAAGTTGCGATAGAAGATGTGCTCGGGGCGGGCGCGGTGCTTGAAGCACTACAGGACCTCCGGGACCTGCAGATGGATTCGGACACCGCCACGATCGCCCGGCGGCTCTTCGCCTCCGCCCGCCGCGACCTCCCGGCGGCGCTGCGGGAAGGGCGCGGGGGGCAAAACGTGATCGCAGCCGGCCTCCTGCCCGACATTGATTTTGCGGCGCGGCTCAATGCCCTCGACATCGTCGGCCATGCGAGTGGCGACCCGCCGGTGGTGCGGCTCGTCGCCGTTGTATGAGCGGACCCTTCCAAACAGCCCGTATCTCTAAGCGTTTCCCGCCGTTCCTGATAAGGCTGGGCTCGGCCTACAATCCGTCACGCCTTAGAAGCGGTTTCACAGACTCAACCGTGACATGGGCGTCCCGCCCATGCTTGAGGCGTGCGAAGTCGTAATGACTTGTAACACGGCCTCATGAACTGAAGCGCCGCTCGCACGGGCGGGACGCCCGTGTCATAAACGCGGTTCGAAGCCGCTTCTTCGCAGACCCCGCGCTGTGCCGACATTGGGAGCCATGCTTGTCACATCCACTTCGACGAAAGGTTGTGATCACGGGAATGGGCGTCGTCAGCCCGAACGGGATCGGCAGGGAGGCGTACGCGGCCGCCCTTCGCGAAGGGCGAAGTGGGATCAGCCCGCTGGCGGGAATGGATACGACGGGTCTGCGGTCGAGCGTTGCGGGACAGGTGCGGGATTTTGATCCCACTTCGGTGATGGACGCGTCGGAGCTGCGAAGGGTCCCGCGCATGGTGCCGCTGGCTTTATGCGCGGCGCGCGAGGCGATGGAGCAGTCTGGCCTCGCGAGGTGGATCGAATCCGGGACCGACCTCATTGAGCGCCAGCGGCAAGTAGGCGTCGCACTGGGCACGGGCGGCGGGGGGCTGGCGTTTGTCGAAGAGCAGTACCGCCTCCACTTCACGCAGCACACCGCCTCGCTCTACTCGATCGTCGCCGGGACGCACGGGAATCTCTCCAGCGAACTATCGATCGCCCTGGGCCTGCGCGGGCCGTCGCACGTGCTCTCGACCGGGTGTACGAGCAGCACGGACGCGCTGGGGTACGCCGCGATGCTCGTACGCTCGGGGACGGTGCCCGCGATGCTGGTCGGCGGGGCGGACGCGCCGATCTCCCGCTGCATCCTGATCGCCTTCGAGAAAATGCGGGTGATCTCGACGCGCCATTGGGACAACCCGGCACACGCCTCGCGACCGTTTTCCCGCGACCGCGACGGGTTCGTTTTGGGGGAAGGCGCCTGGATGTTCGTCGTCGAAGACGCGGACCACGCCGCGGCCCGCGGCGCGCGGCCGCTGGTGGAACTGGCCGGCTACGGATCAACGTGCGACGCGTACCATCGCGTGCAGATCGCCCCGGATGTCGTCGAACCCGCCCGCGCGATCGAGATAGCGCTGGCGGATGCCGGGACGTCTAAGGAGGAGATCGGCTACGTGAACCTGCACGGCACCGGCACCGAGCTGAATGATCGCCTGGAAACCGCCGCCGTCCGCAAATGCTTCGGCCCACTCGCCGATCGCATCCCCATGAGCTCGACCAAATCGATGATCGGCCACCCCCAAGGCGCCTGCGGGGCGGCGGGCGTGGCCGCCACGATTCTGGGAATGCAAGAGGGCGTTTTTCATCCCACGATCAACCTGGAAATCCCCGACCCCGCATGCGACCTCGACTACATCCCCGTCATCGCCCGCCCGCACCGCGCGGACGTCACCCTCTGCAACTGCATTGCATTCGGCAGCAAGAATAGCGCGATCGTGCTTCGAAGGGTGTAGTCGCCCCAGATAGAGTTTCATTCCCAGTGCGACGCGCGCGAGCCCTTCCAGGATTGGAAGCTACCTTCTTCACGTAGGGTGGGCGTACTCGCCCACCGTCGGATGCGCACAGGGAATTGGTCGCGAGCGCATCTGCCTTCGACGGTGAAGATTGAAGTCATTCAGCACGCCGGGTACGAGCTGAAAGCGAGGCCCCGGATTCGAGGGACGGGAAGTTCTCGCGCTTCTGAAGAATCCGGGGCCTCGCTGTCGTTCGTACCCGGCGTGTTGATCCTATCTACTCGCACCGCAATCAGAGAGTGGTGGGCGAGTACGCCCACCCGACATATTGATTTGTATGATATTTTCGGAGCCGGGCCGTGTCGGCCCGGTCGGAGCGAAGCTCCGTGTCTCCTCCCTATTCCCCGAGTGTGATGGAGAAGGACCGGAGCGGGCCTGCGACACGCCCCGGCTCCGAAAACCCAGGGAGCAATTTAGGTCGGGCAGGCGACTACGGCCTACCCGATCCGCCCTCGCCCAGGACGATGTCGTTCGCGCCGGGCTGGCCGGGCGTTCGCAGGTAGAGCAGGCCCATGAATGAGTCGTCGCGGCCAAAATCCACCGGGCCGGCCCAGCTCGCGCTTTCGCCGGTTTGCGCGCGGTGTTGCGTGAAGTTGAACCGCAGAAGCGTGGGCGTGTCGCCGGTGGGGCCGGCGATGACGGACCATGGAATCGCGACTTCTCCCCGCCAATCGCCCTCGTGCATGGTGGAGGCGTAGCGGACGCCGATGCCTTCCACCGGCTTCCACGGGTTGGGGTTTCCGTGCGGGTCGAGCTTGCGTTCCACCCAGACGCCGCCGTTGGTCTTGCAGACGAGGTGGACGACGGGGCCCACGTTGTTGTTCGCGAAGACCGGCTGGATGAGCACCTCGCATAAGTCCTCGCCCCAGGCGCGGCGCTGCTGGTAATCGACGAAATTCTGCGTGCGGTGCGAGTCGGGGGCCTGCCCGCCCAGGGAGAAGGCGAGGTAGAAGTTTTCCCGCGCCCAGGCGGTGTAGATCCGCGTGGGCGTCGTGGCCCGTTGCAATTCCTGGCGCTGCAACGCGGGGCGGTCGAACATTTTCACCAGCGGGCCGTCCTGGATGGCGTCCGAATCGGCCCAGTCGTCGAGGGTTCCGTCGATCGAGAGCCGACCCTCCTTGCGATCGCTGACCGCCACGGGCAGCACCAGCTTCAGCGGGCTGGTCACCTTCGTGAAGCCGTGGATGAATTCGAGCTCGAGCGGCTCGCGGGCGGCGGGGCTGACCCGGTCCAGGTTAAATCGCTGCCGCATCGTGGCGCGCTGGACGCGGTAGGCGTTCAGCCGGGGAACGTCCAGTTCCTGCGGGCGAATCTGCCAGCCGACGGGCACATGCGCCCAGCGGAGGCGGTTGAGGTCCGGTGAGGTTTCCGAGGCGTTGTAGATGTCCAGGCCCAGGTGTAGATCGACCCAGGTACCCGGATTGCGCATGTTGGCGGAAGGTTCGCTCCAGCCCCACTGTGCCGACCGCCCCAAGAGCAGCGGTCGCTCCTGCGGGGCCGCCCATTGCAGCGTGCGAATGTAGAGCTCCTGCTGTTTGGCACCGTCGGCCTGCTGGCCGGGCTTGCGGAGGAGGATCGTGTCCGCGAGCAGGCGCTGGGCTTCGTCCCAAGTCTGCTGGCTGGTGGTGCCGCTCATTAGGGAGTAGACGGCGTCGGGGTCCTGCCCGGGCTGAATCTCCACGGGCTTGGTGATCAGCCGGGCCATTTGCAGGGCGTTGATCAATTCGCCGCGTTGCTCGGCGAGCAGCAGGTATTCGTAATCTTGCTCGGCCCGCCGCAGCCACTTGAGCTGCATGGTGGGAACGGGCGCGTCCACGCCGAACCACTTGCCCGGATAAAACCACGCGAGCTCGTTTGGGTCGGCCGGCTGCGCCGCGTCCGACGTCTGCGGCAGCGTCGAGTCCCAAAGGATAAAGTTCTCCGCGTCTGCGAGTTCCCGACCGACGGGCTTGATATGGCGGATGAACGCCAGCCACGCCCAGACCCGCGCATCCCGCTCCCCGCACCCTGCGCCCGCGTACGGCACCAGGCCCGGCAAGTCCGTGCGGAGCCAATGCCCCGGCGCCGCGACCTCCGGCGGCCAGGGCTGCGCCGGCGTCGACACCAGCGACGGGCTCGCCGCGAGCAACCGACCCGTTGTGGAACGGTCGATCCAATTCGGGTTTGCGGCGTTCGCGAGCTGGATTTGTCCGTCTTCCAGCGGCGCGAGCACGCGCACGCGCGGGTGCGCCCGCAAAATTTCAGCGGCCTCCGCCGATAGCTGAATGCTCTCGACGGCGTTAACCCGACCGGGCGCGAATTTGTCGAGCGAGATCGCTGTCAGCCCAAGCCAATCATTCTGGTCGAAATGCGTCGCAGCCGCGGACCAGTATTGAATCTGCGAGCTGCGGTCGAACCGGTCGAGCATCTCGGCGGGGGGGAGCGGCCAATAGCGCAGCCCGATGCGGTCGGCGAAGGCGTCACCCGTGAACCACGGGCGCACGATCGAATCAAAGTCGTGCCAGTCGATGTCCGGCTCACCCACCGGCGGCCATTTCACCACCGGCTTGAGCGCGGGCACCACAAGGTTTGCCCGGTTCTTCTCCGACAGCGCCACCAAATGATCCAACGTCCGCACGGTCGCCCCGTATCGCGGCTCACGCCGGTTGATCCAGCTCGGGGTTACCGCTTCGAATTGTTCGGGGTAAAGCTTTTCCAATCGGTCCCAGCCGAGCCGGCCGACCATGTGCAGGTGGCGCTCGTCGGGGAGATCGAAATCGTAGACGGTCAGCCGCAGGGGGATGGAAGCCATCGGCTGCGAGCCGTTGGCCGCCATGAGATCGACTGTCGTCTGGTATTCCCCCGCGGTCGCATTCTTGGGAATGTGGACGTCGAGCCAAAGCATGGCCGGCGCGGCGCCCGGCCCGCCGGCGCGGGAATGGGGGTCGGCGGGGTATGTCGGGTTTCGCAGCCCACTCAGATTCAGACGCCCGTCCGCGTCCATGGTCTGCGGGAGCAGCGCCCGCGGCAGGCTGCTGGTCGCGGTGGACTGCCCCGTGTGCCGCACGTAGCCGGCGCGGTCCATGTCCACCGGCATCGGCAGAATCTGGTACGCGTCGAAGCTCGTCGTGGAGAGGGCGGCGCTGGCCGACTGCAACTGCGGCGAATGCACGTGCAGCCAGTACCCCTCGGGGGCGGGGAGGCTGACTTGCACGACGAAATTCGTCCACTCGTTCCGCGCCGCGCTCAGCACGATCGGCTGGTCGTTGGCGACGGGATGAGCCGGGTCGCTGAGGTTTACTGCTTGGAGTTGCCCCGCGGGCAAAGGAGTGCGTGCGCCGGCGCGGGTGTGATCGGCCGGGGGACACCCGGCCGCCAGGCACAGCAACAACGCACCGGCAAAAATTGCCGGGAGCCGCGCCGCAACCGATCGCACGGTGAGGTTTCGCATAGGCTTAACCGAACCCCAATTCAGCCCGGAAGGGCCGGCTGCATACTCGGTGGGCAACGCGGAGACGGATGCCGCTTCTTTCCGCTCAATCGCGGCGCGAAAACCGGCGGCATCCGTGTCCGGTGGATTCGCCCCGAGAATTTTGCCGGGGCGGAAAGCAAGGCTGGCCCGCACGAAATCGCGGTATTTCAGGCGATCGCATTCGCCCCGCGTGTCGCCCGATGCCACTGTTCGCAACCATGGCACGGGCTTTGTTCTGACATCCTAACGAAGGAATGGGCAGTATGACAAGCATCACGCAGGACGGGCAAATCGAGTTCAGGTTTTTTCGCCAGGGGGTTCGCTCGGTGCAACTGGTCGGGGATTTCAACGGCTGGGCGAAAAGCGGTCTGCCTATGCAACCCGCCGGCGACGGATGGTGGACGGCCCAAGTCCGCTTCGACGCAGGAGAGTACCGTTTTAGGTACGTGGCGGACGGAACGTGGTTCACCGATTACGCCGCGTACGGTTTGGAAATGACCAAGAACGGATTCAACAGCATTCTCGTGGTCCCTGAAACATTCGGAGACGCAGAACAAGCCATCGCCAGGAAGCGCGTTGCGTGAGCCTCCGCTGGCCGGGCGATGACTGCCCGGCCAGCGACTCCTGCACCCTTCCCTCACAATCCTCGTTTCCTCCTCCGCCAGGCTGCACGGACTCTAACCCTCCACCGTGCAGCCTTTTTTTGCGCGCATTTTTCCGAGGTTCGCGAATCTGAAAATGTTCGCTGAAGCGGAGCTATCTTGACTAATGGATGGGATTTCCGCCCTGAATTTCAGAGCCGGAGCGTGTCGCCCCGGTCGGGCCGAAGGCCCGCTCTGGTCCCCTCTCGAGTGCGGGAGAGCCAGTCGGAGCTTCGCTCCGACCGGGCCGGCACGGCCCGGCTCCGAACGTAACGCGCTGAACGAAAGTTAGTCGGGGCTCAGTGCCTTCACCCTTTCAACGTCATCTTCAAAAAATTGCGGACACGCTGCTTTTCGCCTTCGCTGATCCTGCCGTGGACGGTGACGCGGAGCACGCGCCGTTGCGTCCAGTTGCCGGTCACGCGAATTGGGTTTGTGGGGGCCAGGTCGTGGAGAAAGAATCCAGTAACTTCCGCCATGCGGCCCGGCGGGAAGCGGCCGCGGTATTGCACCCGGCCACCCGTTACGGTAATGCGGAAATCATCCTTGTTGCGCCACCCGGCGAACGCTAGCCATGCGACCCCGGCCACGACGACCGCGCCGATCAGCCGGCCATACCAAGGCAACATCTCCGATTGTTCGGGCAGCAGCATTCCGTGATCGTACCACGCCCGCCCGCCGCTCACGAGAGCCCGCCGCCCCGGCGGATGGCCGACGTCCCGAACTTCGCCGTGATCCTGTCGGCCACGGCGTCCACGCGCTTTTGCTTCTCATCGGCCGGGTCGGCGAAAAGCCCCATCTGCGCGCCGTGCGCGCCCAGTTGCGCCGCCGTCATGCCGATCAGCCTTACGGGCCGGAAGGACTGCGCCGCCCAGGCATCGAACAGCCCGCACGCCGCGGCCCACAGCTCGGCGGTGCCGCCGGTGGGTTCCTTCAGTGTGGTCGAACGCGTGATTGTTTCGAAGTCGCCGAACCGGATTTTGAGGGAAACGCTGCGGGCCGAAAGGGCGTGCTTACGCAGCCGTCGGCCCACTTGCTCGGCCTGCTCGAAAAGGACGCGCCGGACTTCCTCGGCGTCCTCCACGTCGATCCCAAACGTCTGTTCCTGTCCGATACTCTTGGCCTCGCGGTCGCAGACCACTGGCCGGTCGTCGATCCCGTGCGCCAGCCGCAACAGCCGATCGGCATCACCGCCGAGAATCCTGTCGAGCACGTCGGCGGGGCGGTTGCGCAGGTCGCCGATGGTGCGCACGCCCACCAGCCGCAATCGCTCGGCGGTGGCCGGGCCGACGCCCCAGAGCTTTGTCACGGGCATGGGCGGCAGCAGCGCGTCGACGTCCCCGGCGCGCACCACCACCAGGCCGTCGGGCTTGCGCAGGTCGGATGCGAGCTTGGCCAGAAATTTATTGGGCGCGACGCCGACCGAGGCCGTGAGCCCCAGTTCCTCTCTCACCCGAGCCTTAAGCCGCCGGGCGACCGCTTCGGCCTCGCCGAGCAATTTTTCGCTGCCGGTGAGATCGAGAAAGGCCTCGTCCACGCTTAGCGGCTCGACGACCGGCGAAAATTCGTCGAAGAGCACGAACATCCGCTGCGAGACTTGGCGATAGCGCTCGAAATGCACCGGCACGATCACCGCGTGCGGGCATCGCCGTTTGGCGACGGACATGGGCTGGGCCGAGTGGCAGTCGAACTGCCGAGCCTCGTACGAAGCCGCGGCCACCACGCCGCGCGGCCCATCGTGCCCCACCAACACGGGCTTGCCGCGGAGGGAGGGATTGTCCAACTGCTCGATGGACGCGAAGAACGCATCCATATCGACGTGGAGGATGGAGCGCGTTGCCTGCATTCCCTTGGCGCACGCAACAGCATGATTCGTAAATTGTGGTGCAGGCTTTTAGCCTGCCTTGCAGCCTGAAAGGCCGCACCACAACCCACGCCATGCACTGTCGTCTTAAACCGATCGCCTGCGGCGCTTGGGCTTGGGCATCCTCGGGAGGGTAGGCGTCACCGGCATCTGCCTCGCAGCGCCCCGGGCCGGGCGCATCGCGGCTTGGCGAGCCAGCGCCTCCGAGACATATTCGCTCGACGACATTCCGTGTTCCGAAGTAGGTACTGCTTTTGCGTAGGGCATCCCGCGCATGGTTTATCTCCTAACTTGGCGCCTGCCTCCGCGCGGCAACGCTCAATTCGTTTTATTCGTTGATCATCACCAGGCGGGATAGTTCGCGGCAGGCATCCCGTACTCCACCATTATAACACAACTATTGGCTTTTCGCCTGCCCGACGTTTCAAGACCGCAAAAGCTGTTCAGAACCGAGGCCAACAGCCACTTCCTCGTAGAGGCGATGGAAGTTCTTCACCTGGTTCCCACCAGCGAGTATCTACCCAAACGAGTCGGTCACGAGGGTCGTATGCATGGTCGCAGCGTAGATTGCCCGAAAGGGACAGGAGGGGCGAATTTACAACGCCTCAATTGTGGCCTCAGCCGCCATTGCTCTGCTGGAGCTTGCCAGAGTTGCAGTGGTAATTTGCTTCCCGCGGAATCGAAGCATGATCGTGCCTTGGATTCAGGCCATTCCTCTCCTACGAATACGAGGGAGAGGGTCCAGAGCGTGCGGCTACCGTTCGCAATCCGCGGATCCTATGGCTTGGTCGTCGCCTTGTTTGCCGTATCCATCTTGCCGTCGTCGGCGAGTAGTTCCCATGCTTCGCCGAAGAAACCCGCGGCGGCGACGTCGCCGGGCGATTGGCTCGTCCGCGACGTACTCACGTCAATTATCGCGTAGTCCGGGAGCTTGGGCGTTTGGCGGGCGTTGTTCAGATAGTCGTACTCGCGATAAGTGAAGCCACTGTTGAGCACCACGTAGTGGTCGGGGTGAAGCGGGTTCGGATAGATCATCACCGGCACGTACCGGTCAGCGGCGAAGTTTCGTTCGCCGAGCGTCACGGTTTCCTGAGTCCAGCGGACGGGCAGGCGGCCGATTAGGCGGGCGAGAACCTTATTGCTCGAAGGGTCGCCGAACACCACCACGTTTCCCTGGGCCAGGTCGGCGTCGGTGACGTCCACGTCATTCTTCACCATGGGGTGTCCGCGGAACTGCTTGAACCAGTGCTCGATCGCGTGATCGCACTCTGCCGCGGCCCATTTTCCGGTGCGCTCGTGTATCGGCTGGCCGGTGGGGCGCACGATGAGAAAGCGATCCATGAACGCATCGTCGATCGGCCCCTGAAGCCCGTGCTGCTTGCGGAGACTGCGGTTGGGCTCCGCCAGCCGATGCCAATGTCCGCCTTCGCGGAAGAGGTGGATCGTTGCCCCGCCGTCGGCGGCAGCGGTTATGTCGTTGACCGCATCGCCGTCGATTACGACGCCGATTTTGTTCCCCGCTAGAAACGGCGAATGGGCGGGTGAGATGGCCAGCGTAATCGCCGCCACGTTTTGCGTGACGGCCGAAATGCCGGTGGCCTTGCGATCCGTTCCGCGGGTGATTTCGGCATCGACGCGCGCCCGCTGCCAGTGGTGCTGCAAGGCATCCATCGTCACCCAGTACATGCGGTTGTAGCGCAGCGTCCAGGTGGTGAAGCGAATCTTGTCGGGCAGCGGATTGCGGCCACGGGCGAGGATCTCGTCCAGTCGCCGATCGCTTTCTTCCTTGGCCTCGGGGGTGTAATGGTGCCCGATTCCGCGGCCCACGATCCGGTCGAGCCGGACGCCTTCCTCTGCCGCGGCCTTCAGCATGATGTCGGATGCCTGCTTCTGCGGATCGAGCTCGCCGCCGTAGGCGACGGTCGGCAGGTTGTACAAATTGGCGACGCAATCGGTGCAATCGTAAAGATGCCAGAGCGCCTGCTGATACCACGGGGCGGTGGTGACGTCTTCCTTCTGAAAGAATTTGAGGAACTCTTTAGTCTCCGCAAACCCCGCCGCCGGCGCCGCGGCGGCCCACATGTCCGTGTAGTGAACCGCGTACTCCCAACTCAACGCCCCACCCATGGAAAACCCGATGACCAGCACCCGATTTTCGTCGATCGGGTACTGACCCTTCACGGCCTCCATGGCCTCCAGCCCGTCGATCTCCCCCGCGAACTTGAAGGCGTTGATGTACCGCCCGTACAGGCTGAGGATGAACCGATCGGTCGGCTCCAGCGGCTGATTGAGGTATTTGTGCTCGTGCAGCAGATCGTCCATCTCCACGAAACGCAGCTCGGTCAACAGCTCATCCCGCCCGTGGCCCCACACGTCCAGCCGCCAAGTTTTCAGAGCGGGATTGGCGGTTGTCGCGCGCGTGTAGGTGGACGGAATCGACAAAACGTAAGGCTGCACCGACCCATCGATCCGCGACACGTATCCCCGCGGTCCCGTGACGGATGTCCAGGGCGTCTGCCCCGCGCGCAGCGCCGCCGCCCGGGCCATCCCATGCGCCAGCGCCCGGCGGGCCATCCCGACGTCGATGGTCTCGTGATCCGCCATCGGGTACTGCACCGCGTTATAGAAAATCTGCACATCGGGCAAAAACGCGAGCAACGCCGGCTTGTCGGAAAGTTCTTTGCGCAGCCCGTCGATTGCTTCACCCAACGCATCCAACCCGTGCTGAAGCGACTGCTTCTCGGATGGGTCCAGATCGTTGCCGATCGGCGGGATCGGGCGCACATGGGCCGGATCGTTATCACGGACACCGTCGCCCCGAACCCACGTCGCCGAGCCCAGGGTTAGCAGAACGAGCGAAGCGACTGCCATGAGAGGCGCGATTTTCAAGGGAAACTCCGTTGGGATGCATGCCGTCAGGCAAGGAGCGCATGATGTGCGAGTTTTAGATTTCTCGCTTTTCCAAACCATTGATCAATCCCGAAATCATTCTCGCCATTTCCTCGAGATTCGATTTCAGGTCCGCGCGGTCGGGCGAGGTGACGAATCCGCGGCGCATCGCGATTTCAAGTAATGGCACGCGTTCTTGAACCGACCCACGCGCGATGGTGAAGAAATTCTTGCGATCAGGTTTGGTAAACCGCCCGTTGCCCTCGGCCAGATTTGTCGCGATCGATAGCGCCGCGCGGTTGAGTTGATCCACGAGGAAGTAGTACCCCCGCGGAAACGATTCGGTATGAGATGCAACCCTGTCCACGAAACCAACGGCCTTTTGATAGACCTGAAGATTCTCGAACATGAAGGCCATAAGAATCTGCGGCGGGGGATGGGAAGCAGATCAGGAGAACAGTTGAGCAGTAGCCCTCGGCGAATCGGAGCAGTAGGACAGTTGAACAGGAGGCCGCAGTGGAGCAACTCGAATTCGAATCCTCCTCTTGTCTCCTGCTCTCCTGTTCTACTTCTCCACTGCTCTATTGCCGCCTAAGCGGCAATCGGGGTTACAGGATTCGAACCTGCGACCTCTAGACCCCCAGTCTAGCGCTCTAACCAAACTGAGCTAAACCCCGTTTCCGGAGGGATAGTAACACGACCGCGATGCAGATGCCACCGGTCGGGATGAAAAACAGCGCGGTCGCGATACGAACACGCGCGGTTGCATTCTTTGCGCCGGGGGAATATGTAGCTTTGCGGGTTGCGGTTTTTGCGGATACGGAAAGCAGAGCGATTCAAACTCATGAAAGTCCTACTCATCGGCAACGGCGGGCGTGAACACGCGTTGGCATGGAAATTGGCGGCTTCGCCGCGGGTTACGGCACTGTACGTTGCGCCGGGAAATCCGGGCACGGCCCAGGTCGCCGAGAATGTCCCCATCTCTGCGATGGACTTCCCGAAAATTGAGAAGTTCATCCGTGAAAACGGAATCGAATTCGTCGTCATCGGCCCCGAGGACCCGCTGGCGGCGGGGCTCGCCGACCGGATCGCGGCCATGAAGGTCAAGGTCTTCGGCCCTTCGAAGGAAGCGGCTCAGATCGAAGCCGACAAGTGGTTCGCCAAAGAACTCATGCGCCAGCAGGCGATCCCAACCGCCGAGGCGCGCACGTTTACCGACGCCGGCGCCGCGGACGAATACATCCGCGTTAAGGATGAACCAATGGTGGTGAAGGCGTCGGGGCTGGCGAAGGGGAAGGGCGTGATCGTCTGCCCGACGTCCGCCGAGGCGCTGGCGGCGGTGGACCAGATCATGCGGCAAAAGGTTCACGGGGCCGCGGGCGCACGCGTCGTCATCGAGGAACTGCTCACCGGCCCCGAATGTTCGATCCTCGCGTTCGTCGATCGCAAGAACATCTACGTCATGGAATCCGCCCAGGACCACAAGCCTGTTAACGACGGAGATACCGGCCCCATGACCGGCGGAATGGGCGCTTACTCGCCGACGCCGATCGTGACGGACGCCATTATGCGGGAGATCGAGCGGGACGTGCTGGTGCCGATCGTGGACGGCCTGACCCGCGACGGCATCGACTATAAGGGCGTGCTTTACGCCGGGCTGATGCTTACATCGCACAGCGTGCGGGTGCTGGAATTTAACTGCCGATTCGGGGACCCGGAGACGCAGCCGCTGATGATGCGCCTGCAGAGCGATCTGCTCGAGGTAATGCTCGCGGTGGTGGACGGGAAGCTCGACAAGGTGGAACTAAAGTGGGACCCGCGCCCCGCGCTAAGCGTGGTGGCCGCGAGCGGCGGATATCCCGGGGACTATAAGACCGGCCTGCCGATCACCGGCATCGCCGATGCCGACTCCATGCGAGACGTGAAGGTCTTTCAGGCCGGTACGAGAATGGAAGGCAAGCAAGTGGTCACCGACGGCGGCCGCGTCCTGGCGGTCACGGCCCTGGGCGACACGATCGCGGACGCACAGAAGCGGGCGTATCAGGCCATCGAAAAAATTCACTTCGAAGGGATGCACTACCGGAAGGACATCGGAAAACGGGCGATCGGATAACGGTGCGGCCGACTTACGTGGCATGAGTTTTAAACCGTGCGATGAACAATGTCCCCGGGCATTCATTCATCCGTTGTTCCGCATTTATGAGCACGCTTCCGACTGCTATTCGAATTGAAGATCTTTCCGACCCGCGGGTTGCGCCGTACCGGAACATCAAGGAAAAGGACCTCGAGCGAGCGGGGCGGCTGTTCATCGCCGAAGGCGAGTACGTCGTGCGGCGGCTTTTCGCGAGCGATTTTCCAATCGAATCCTTGTTCGTTACCGACCGACGACTGGAAGAGATCGGGCCGCTCGCGCCCGAAGGTGTGCCGCTGTTCGTGACCTCCACGGAGATAATGAACGGCATACTCGGAATGAAATTTCATTCCGGCGTAATCGCCTGCGGGCGGCGCAAGCCGTGGATGAAGTTGGAAGAGGTATTGCCCAATCGTCCGGGCCGTCTGACGCTTGTCGTTTGCCCGGACATTTCCAACGCCGAGAATATTGGATCGATCGTCCGCATTGCCGCGGGATTTGGGGCCGACGCCCTGATCCTCGGCGAGCACAGCCACGACCCGTTCTGGCGACAGTCGATCCGCGTTTCGATGGGGACTGTGTTTCAGTTGCCAATCTACCAATCGCAAGAGTTATCGCAGGACCTCGCGCGCCTGAAGAGCGAGTGGGGCGTCGAGCTGGTCGCGACGGTGCTCGATGAGGATGCAGAACCCTTATCCAAAGCAAAGCGGGGGGAGCGGCTCGCGATCCTCTTCGGCGGTGAGTCGCAAGGTCTTGACGACGCGACCGTTCGCGCCTGCGACCGCCGCGTCACGATCCCGATGAAACTCGGAACCGATTCGCTCAACGTCGCCGTCGCGGCGGGGGTGTTTTTGTACCGCTTCACGCGGGAAGAAATCTTTTCGAAGTGAACCGACCGCCCTCGAATGCTGCAGCTCTTCTCAAATGCTGCAGCTCTTTAAGAGCCGGGGCGTCCGGTTATGCGGTGAGGTCAATGTGGGGTTTGTCGTCCGCGGTTTTCTCCTGGGGCGCTTGGCGCTTTGGGCGGTCGCGGCTTTCTTCGGACTCATCGCCGATTGGTCGCACTTCTTCGGAACTTTCGACCTGGTGCTCCATCTCGTCGTCGCGGGCGGCGACGTCCTTCTCCAGTGCGCGGGCGCGGCGCAACTGGCGCTCCTTGTCCACGGCCATTTGCCGCTGGGCCTGGACGCTCGCGAGGATGGAACCTGCAAGGGGGTTGAGCTGGGACATGGCGATGTCCGACGAGTGTTTGCACGGTATGAACCTTGTTCTTCATCGGCACCCGCGGACGGTCCCTTCACATAAATCTGCCAACCTCCACAGAAAAAGGGTGGCCCGTCCCGCTCTGTTTCGATCATCTGAAGGCCCGCTTCCCAGCCCCGCAACCCAACCCTTCGCTGGATAGTGGGTCAGTTTGAGATATCGACTGGGTGCCACAGGTCGGCGTACTCGCGGACCTGTGCTTTTGCACGACTCAGATACACAGGTCTCGGAGTACCGCGACCTGTGGCACCCGAGTCTTCAAACTGACGCACCCCCAAAAATGGCGCTTTGTGGGGTCCGCAAAAAAGATTAGGCCTGCCGGGCATCGCAGCCGCCCGGTATGGAGCGCAAAAGAGCGGGGCGCAAGACTTGAAAATCTTGCGCCCCGCAGGGAATTCTTTCGGACTATCGCTTCGAGAAGATCACTCTTGCGCGCCGGTGCTCGCGGAGCGGACGCCCGGCATCAGGCTCGGGGGAATGATCTGGGCGGTGATGGCGGTGTTCACCTTCGCCGGGTCCACGGCCTGCGCCTCGGCGGGTTGCTCGATCAGCTTCATGTTCAAGCCGGCCTCGGTCGAAATGGCGCCGCGCACGCCGATGAACTGGCCGAGCATCGTCACGAACTTCGCGTCACTGGTCCGCAAGTAGCAGATCGTCCGGCCGGTCGCGGGATCGGTCAGGCGGTAGAGCGTACCCGTGCCACGCTGGAGGCTGCTGGGCCGCAGCGTACCCACCGCGGCATAGCTTACGACTTCGTTTTCCTTGATCTTCTGCTCGATCTCCTCGCGCTCGGCGACCAGCGCCTTGGTGCGCTCCGCGGCCTTGGCCTGGGCTTCCATGTGAGCCGCGAAGTCGGCCTTTGCCTCGCCACGAAGCTTAAGGGTCGCGACCCGCGACTCGGCGAGCCTTCGCATCGAAGGCGGCAAGGCGTCCTGCTTAAGCAGATCGGAGTACCCGGCCGTCAGCGAGTCGATGGGCTGCTCGACAATCAGCTTCTCGTTGGCGGCCTTGAAGTCCTCTTCGAGCTTGTCGAAGGTGGCCGCGGCAGTCGCGGAGGCGTCGGCCGGGCTGGGTTGGGTCGAGGGAGCGTCGGCGAAGTTTTTCTGGGTCGTCGGGGTTTCCGTGACGAGCGGGCCGGGGCCCTTGGCGAGGTTGTTCGGGATCGACGGATCGGGCTCCGCGCCCGGAACCGGATTGATCTTTTGCTCGGCGACGGTCGGCAGGGCCTTCACCGCGTCCACGAGGTTTTCGCTGACGTAAACAAAACTGCCTTCGGGCGGCTTGATCTTGTAGTAATCGTCCTGCACGCCGAGGATCTCGACGTCCTGTCCCGCTTCCACCTTGCCCATCGTGTTGGTCTTGAGCGGGTTGAGCGCGCTGCCGGTGCGGGCGAGGATCTCGCGGTCGGCCCGGCCGACTTTTCCATCGGCCCGGCGCGTCACGTACGCCTGCGGCACGTAGGCGAAGCTTCCCTCGGGCGGCAGAATCTTCAGCCACTTGAACTTCAGCCCGACGACCGTCACCTTCGTGCCCTTGTCGAGACGGAGCGTGGGATAGGCATCATCCCGCGGAGCGCTGCGGACGACGACGTTGTTGGCGTTGATCTGGCCAATGAAGTTGTGCTTGCCGTTTTCCACGTCCTGCGGGGCAGCGTCCTGGGCCCGAAGCAGCAGGGCGGGCAGAGATGCGGAAACGGCCAGTGAAACGGCAGCAGCGAGGAATAAACGGGAAGCGGACATGCGAACACCTCCGTGTGTTGATGCCAGGGGTTCCAGTTCGCGGCACTACGCCGCGCCCCTGTATCATTTGAATTAGGTCGGTTCTCAGCGGCAGGCACAAGCGGCAAGCCCATTCATTCCCGCAAGCCGCGCCCGATGCGGAATGTATTACCAGAATCTTTCGAGTTGTAAAGCAATTCTTGCCGAAATACGGGCCGTGGCTGCATAAATGCCCAAATCACCGGGCCTCGACCCGCATTCCCCGATCGTTTACCCTCCAAACCATCTGTTGAATTCACTCGCCCCTTCGCAAACGGAAAGGCCCAAAAATGAAGACCCGCGTACTGCTGGTGCGGCATGGCGGAACCACCCTCAGCGCCGAGGACCGCTTCGCCGGCTCGCTGGACGTGATGCTTTCGGACGAGGGGCGTGCACAAGCCGCGGCGCTGGGCCGACGGCTGGCAAACGTGAAAATTGATGTCGCGTTTTGCAGCGACATGAAGCGCGCGGTGGACACATCCGTCGCGGTTTGCAAGTCGCACGGGCTCAGTCCTATCCCCGTTTCAGGCCTGCGCGAAGTGGACCACGGCAAGTGGGAAGGCATGGTGCATAAGGAAGTGGAGACGAAGTTCGCCGCCGAGTACGCGGCGTGGGACGCCGATCCGTTCACCTTCGCCCCGCCCGGCGGCGAGACCGGTTTGCAGGTTCTCGCCCGCGCGCTGCCCGCCTTGCAGAAGATCGTCGTGGAGCACCCGGGACAAACCATCCTGGTCGTCTCGCACAAGGCCACCAACCGCCTGCTCCTCGCCGCGTTGATGGGGATCGACCCGCGGTTGTACCGCGAGCGACTGGCGCAAGATCTAGCCTGCCTGAACGTGCTGGATTTCGCCGACCCGGCGCACGCCAGGGCGACGGTAGTGAATGATATTTCGCACTATGCGACATTGCCGGCGTGAGTTGATTCTTTGACCGTGGCACGGGCGGCCCGCCCGTGATTCGCGGCGATAGCCGCTTGCCCCATGGGCGGGCCGCCCCCGCCACGGCAGAAGTTGCGGTGATTCTCGACGATTCCTCAATACCCAGTCGGGTGGGTCTACTCGCCCACCCTAGGCGCGTTCGAGGCAAATGGTGGGCGAGTACACCCACCCTACGTGGCTGATTTTGGGGGATCATTCGGAGCCGGGCCGTGGCGGCCCGGTCGGAGCGAAGCTCCGAAGGCGGGCCGTCGGCCCGACCGGGCCGCCACGCCACGGCACTGAATTATCGGATTAGCGTTCCTGAGCGGCCCGCACCGCAGCGAAGGCTTTTTCCGCCGCTTTGATTGTCTTCTCGATAACCGCATCCGTGTGGGCAGTCCCCACGAACATCGCCTCGTACTGCGAGGGTGCAAGGTAGACGCCGTTGTCGAGCATGGCGTGGAAGAAGGTTGCGTAGGCCGCGGTGTCGCTGGAGGTAGCCTCGGCGAAGTTCGTCACGGCGTGGGCGGTTTTCGTGAAGAAGGGGGTGAGCATCGAGCCGACGCGGTTGAGCGCCAGCGGCACGCCGGCGCTCTGAGCGCCGTCGATCAGTCCCTCGGCGAGCATTGCGCCGCGGCGCTCCATGGCCTCGTAGCAGCCGCCCTCCTGGAGCACTTCCAGGGTGGCGATGCCGCCGGCCATCGCCAGGGGGTTGCCGCTGAGGGTGCCGGCTTGGTAGACGGGGCCGGCGGGGCTGACGAGTTCCATGATTTTTCGCGATCCGCCGTAGGCGGCACAGGGGAGGCCGCCGCCGATGACTTTGCCCAGGCAGGTGATGTCCGGCAGCACGCCATAGCGCACTTGCGCGCCGCCCCATGCCACGCGGAACCCGGTCATCACTTCGTCAAACAGCAGCAGCGTGCCGTATTGGTCGCAGAGGTCGCGAAGTCCCTGCAAGTAGCCCGCGGCGGGGGGAACGACGCCCATGTTGCCGGCGACGGGCTCGACCACGAAGCAGGCGATATTCTTGCCGTGTTGCTCGAAAAGCTTTCGCGCGCCTTCCAGGTCATTGAACGGGGCGAGCAGGGTGTTGCCGGTGATGGACTTGGGAATGCCGGGGCTGCTGGGGGTTCCGAGCGTGAGTGCGCCGCTGCCGGCCTCGACCAGGAGGCCGTCTACATGGCCGTGGTAGCAGCCAATGCACTTGACGACTAGATCGCGCCCGGTCGCGGCGCGGGCGAGGCGGATGGCGCTCATCGCGGCCTCGGTCCCGCTGTTCACGAAGCGCACCATTTCCAGTCCGGGCAGGGCTCCGACGAGGATTTGGGCCAACTGCGTTTCGGACTCCGTTGGTGCGCCGAAACTGGTCCCCCGGCCGATGGCCTTGGAGAGGGCGGCGACCACCCGCTCGTTGGCGTGGCCGACGATCATTGGGCCGTAACTGCAGACGTAGTCGATATATTGGTTGCCGTCGATGTCTTGGATGTAGCACCCCTCGGCCTCGCGGATAAATAGCGGGGTGCCGCCCACGGCCTTAAATGCGCGGACGGGCGAGCTGACGCCGCCGGGCATAAGTTGCCGGGCTTTTTGGAATGCGGATTCGGAATCGACGACGGAGCGTAGGGTCTGTTCTGGCATTGGATTTCTCAGAAAGGAATTGGGTTGGCATCTTAGAACGCCCCTCCCCGCAAGGCAACGCACGAACCCGCCGCGTCCGTTTGCCAGACTGGCAGAATTAAGCGGGCAACTGTCGATTTTGGCATTCCCAACCATTTTGGGAGCGCTTGGCGGCCGAAAGCGCTATTTGCGTAAACCATTGCCATCGCTGGCCTAATAGCCAAGGACGAAGCGAGACTGTTGGCACATCCTTTGCAAAGTCGTTTCCCACATTACCTCCCGATCCCGGGTTGGCCTCGTTAGGAGAGATTCATGGCAAAGATCATTGGTATTGACCTCGGAACCACGAACAGCGTCGTAGCCATCATGGAAGGCGATTTGCCCAAGGTGCTCATCAATGCACAGGGCAGCCGGCTGACGCCTTCCGTCGTTGCGTTTTCCGAGAAGGGCGAAATGCTGGTGGGGCAGCCCGCCAAGCACCAGCAGGTCACCAACCCCAAGAACACCATCTTTTCAATCAAGCGCTTCATGGGACGCCGGCATAAGGAAGTCGCCGGGGAAGAGAAAATGGTCCCCTACGAAATCGTCGGCGGCCCCGACGATTTCGTGAAGGTTCGGGTCCGCGGCAAGGACTACACCCCCGAGCAGCTATCCGCCTACATCCTCCAGGACCTTCGCAAGACCGCCGAGGACTATCTGGGCGAAAAGGTCACGGATGCCGTGATCACGGTCCCGGCGTATTTCAACGACGCCCAGCGCAAGGCGACCAAGGACGCCGGCGAAATCGCCGGCCTCAAGGTGCTGCGCGTGCTCCCCGAGCCCACCGCGGCCGCCCTCGCCTACGGACTGGACAAGAAGAAGAACGAAAAGATCTGCGTCTTCGACCTGGGCGGCGGCACGTTCGACGTTTCCGTGCTGGACGTCGGCGAAGGCGTCTTCGAAGTGCTCTCCATCAACGGCGACACCCATCTGGGTGGCGACGACTTCGACCAGGTGCTCATCAACTTCCTCGCGGACGAATTCAAGCGACAGGAAGGCATCGACCTCCGCAAAGACCCCATGGCCCTGCAGCGCCTGAAAGAAGCCGCGGAAAAGGCCAAGATCGAACTCTCCAACGTCATGGAGACGACGGTCAATCTTCCGTTCATCACCGCCGACCAGAGCGGGCCCAAGCACATGCAGATCAACGTGACGCGGAGCAAGTTCGAGAACTTGATCACTCCCCTCGTTGAAAAATGCCGCAAGCCCGTTATCGACGCCCTGAAGGACGCCAAGCTCAATCCCGAGCAGGTCGATGAAGTCGTGCTCGTGGGCGGATCGACCCGCGTGCCGATGGTGGGGCGGCTGGTAAAAGAGCTGTTCAAGGGCAAGGAGCCCAACCGCAGCGTTAACCCCGACGAAGTGGTCGCCATCGGGGCGGCCATTCAGGGCGCGATCGCCACGGGCGACGTGAAGGACATCCTCGTGCTCGACGCCACGCCGCTGAGCCTGGGCGTGGAGACCTTGGGCGGCGTGATGACCGTGCTGATCCCGCGCAACACGACGATCCCGACGAGCAAGAGCGAAGTCTTCTCCACCGCCGCCGACAACCAAAACGCCGTGACGATCAACGTGCTGCAAGGCGAGCGCGAGTTCGCCCGTGACAACCGCCTGCTGGGCACGTTCAACCTTGCGGACATTCCGCCCGCACCCCGCGGCGTGCCGCAGATCGAGGTGGCGTTCAACATCGACGTCAACGGCATTCTCACTGTCTCGGCCAAGGACCGTGCCACCGGCAAGGAAAGCAAGACGACCGTGCAAAACGCCGGCGGCCTCTCCAAGGAAGAGATCGAAAAGATGAAGCGTGACGCCGAGGCGCACGCCGCTGACGACAAGAAGCGCCGCGAGGTCATCGAGATGAAGAACCAGGGCGAGAACCTGGCTTACTCCACGGAGAAGTTGCTCCGCGATAACGGCGAAAAGGTTACGCCCGACATCCGCAGCCAGCTCGAAAGCGCCATCAACAACCTTCGCGACGCCCTGAAGAGCGACGACGGGGACCGCATCAAGAAGACGATGGAGAACCTCACGACTCTCTCCCACAAGCTCACCGAGCAGCTCTACCAGGGTGCCGGCGCTCAGCCGGGCCCACAGGGCGGCCCCTCGGGCCCCGGCCCGGGAAGCGACCGCGCAACCGCCGGCGCGGCAGCAGGCGGCGGAGATGGCAAGAAGGACGAAGACGTCATCGATGCCGAGTTTGAAGTGAAATAGCTGGAGGAAAGAAGCCAGGAGCCAGAAGTCAGGAGCCAGTAGGAAGAGGCGATCGCCTTCCTTATTCCTACTGGCTCCTGGCTTCTGGCTCCTCCGCTTCCCTCTTGCCCGCTGCCCCGCCCCTCACTACCCTCTCCCCACATATGCTCGATAAGTCCTTCGCGAAGTGGTGGTTGGGTCGGGTGCGTCCGTTCCGGGACGTGCCGCCGGACAAGCTCACGGCCGAGCGCGAGGCGATGGAGCGGCAGCAGGATTACAACGCCAACTACGCCGATTTCATCAAAGCCGCGGTATTCCCTGCGGTCGATACGTTGGTTCAAGTGTTAGGCAAGAACGGCATCGTGCATCGCGTCTCCACGTGGGGCAACCAGCTTTCGCTCCGCGTTCACCTTGCATGGCGGTGGGGGGAACTGGTGGTGATGCAGAGCCACGAGGACGCGGTGACGTTCGAGCACCACATCATCACCGAAGGCGAAAAACGCGGCGACGATTCCGCCGAGGATCACACCCACCAGTACGACTTGCGCGACCAGCTCCCGCCGCACATCGCCGAGAGCGAATTGCAATTCTTCCTGGGCCGCATGGCGCAGGATTTGGTGGAGCCGGAGCCCGAGCCCGAAATCCCCCCGGGCGAAAAGCCGCCGACGGGGCAGTAAGAGAAAGACTTCGGCCATTTTCTTTCAAGGAGAACTCATGCGTTCTCTTCCGATTTTCATCGCCGTTGGCATCGCGATTTGTTTGCTGGCATCCACCGCGCGCTCCGCGGACACCGCGCCGCCAGACAACGCCGCGACGTATTACCGGCAGGCGTTTGAAGCGCTCCCCAGCGGCGAAGACGTCGATCGCGCATTCAATGATTGGCAAACCGTTCCCTTCGACGGCCCCACGATCAAAATCCTCCGCCGATGTGATGCTGCGATCGAGTTGATGCAACGCGGCGCGTCGATGAAGAAATGCGACTGGGAACTCGATTACAGCAAGGGATTGGATTTACAGATCCCGGAGTTGAGGCAGGCGCGCCGCATGACCTACGCCGCCAGCCTGAAGATTCGATATCTGTGCGAAGTGAAACGGTACGAACGGGTCGCCGCGATCTCGGCGGATTTGATGACGATGGGGCGGCACGTTTCAACACAACTGGTTTTCGTCGGCCGGTTGATTGGAATTGCCGTCGAAGAATCGGCGATCCATGTGGCCGCCCGATATCTACCTGAGCTTCCGCCTCCGATCACGCAGCAGTTGCTCGACCGTCTGGCAAATCTGCCCGGCGTGACTCCCCTGAGTGATACCCTTCGGAGCGAAGGGAAAATGACCGCAATCACCATCAGGATCGGCAAAGTTCCGGGCGGAGAGGCTTCATCCTCCGATCTCCCCAAAGACCCCGCGGCACGGGCAGAGTTGGCGAAGCAGGTAGAGGCGGCATGGAATCAGGCCGCGAAAGAAGTCGCCGAGCCTTTGCACGATCTTCCAGCGACCCAGGCGAAGCTTCAGGCCATCGTCGACGCCACCCCGCCAGCTGCGACTCCATTGGTCAAAGGCCTTGCGATGCTCCCGCGGTTGGATTGCATGGTCGCGGCCGACCGCGCCCTCCTTCGCGCCGCCATTGCGGTGGCGCAAAAGGGCCCCGACGCCGCCAAGGCCTACCACGACCCATTCGGCTCCGGCCCTATCACCTGCGAGCCAATCGATGGCGGGTACAAACTGAGCAGTGCCCTCCTCCCCAAAGATAGCGAGCCCCAATCCCTCAAAACCGGTCCTCACGCTTACGACGACTAAGACACGGCCGATCACGCCCAATAGCCATCGGCCCGATCCGCGACTACGATTCATAGTATGGCAAAGCAGCCCTCCGCCCGCCGGTTGGAATACGACGTGATCGAGCCCATCGGCAAGCGCGTTGTCGTGCGCAAGGACGACAATAGGCGCGAGACGCGCAGCGGCATCGTGCTGCCTGATAGTCATGAAATCCCGGTGATCACCGGACGGGTGATTGCCGTCAGCAAGGCGATCGAGAACGACGACGACCAGACGATCCGCCAGTACGACAAGGTGTTGTTCGACCCGCGCGAGGCGATCCCCGTCGAGCTCGAGCACGACAACAAGATGTTCGTCGTACACATCGACCGGGTGCTGGCGATCTTCCGACGATCCGAGCAGAAGCCCGCCGAGTCGGCGGACGATGAGGCCAACAAAACGGACTGATTTGTAATGGAAAAGCCCAAACCCAAACGCGTCGCCCTGGTGGGCCACTGCGGCCCCGATACCAGCTACCTTCGCATGGCGGTCAGCTCCGCCCAGCGCGGCGCGCAGATCCTGGCGGCCGAGGACGACCAGTCACTCAAGCACATCCTCGACGAAGGCGTCGACCTGCTGCTGTTCAACCGCGTGCTCGATTACGGATTCGAGGTGGACGAGGGCGTGGCACTAATCGAGCGGGTGCGTCAGCACTATCCCACCGCGCGGATGATGCTGATCAGCAACTACCCCGAAGCGCAGGCCGCCGCCGTCGCGGCCGGGGCGCTGCCGGGCTTCGGTAAGCGCGACATCGGCTCGCCCAAGGCGAAGGAACTTCTCCGCGGGGCACTGGCCGAAGATCCGGAACCGGACCACTAAGTCGCCAAGACGCAAGGGGAACGGGGAGAATTGAACGCAGAGACGCCGAGGCGCAGAGGGAAAATGCAGAGAAATTAATTGGGTCGAATACAAGGCCCCTCCCGTAACCCCGAGCATGCACCAACATTTCCTCTGTCCCTCCTACCTCGGCGTCTCTGCGCCTCTGCGTTCGATTCTCCCCGTTCCCCTTGGCGTCTTGGCGGTTCATCTCGTTTTCAAGTTGCTCACGCAGCGTGGCGCTACAAGCACGCCTCCGTGGCCAGTCTCGAATCCTTACTTCGCGCTGGCGGACTTCGTCGCGCCTTCGTAGCCCGGCTTGGGCTTGCCGTTTTCGTCGAGTTTGTCGACGGACCAGAGCAGGCCGCGTGCGACGAGGTCGAGGTAGCGGGGGTCGGCGACGGTCTCGTTGTTGTGGCCAAGCGTGGTGCTGAAGACGCGGGTGCCGTGGTAGTCGTTGGTCCAGATGACGGTGTCCTTGTCCTTCCCTTGTTCGCCCGTCGCCAGGGGCTTGGAAGTGGGGAGGATGCTCTCCTGGTGGTACTGCTCTTCGTGGATTGTCGTCCAGTTCTGCATGCCCTTGGTGATGGGGCTTTCCTTGTCGGTAAACGTGATGGCGATCGGGAGCTGCGCGCCGTGGTGGTTGGTGTTCAGGCCGGTGAACTCCATCCAGGGCGTCGTCTGCGGGCGCTCCAACGTGCGATAGCAGTGCATCGCGCAGTGCAGATTAACCGCCGGCAGGCCCTTCTTGTGCGGGGCGAGGATGCGCTCGACGGTCTCCGGCTCCTTCACGTCGGATGAGCACTCGTCGTGAACGATCACGTCAAAGCCCTTGGACCAGTCGGCGTTGTCGTAGACGGTGTTGAGGTGCTTGGTGGAGTTGTCCTTGTCGTACGCGATCGTGACCTCGACATTCGCCCGCTCGGCCAGGCCCTTGGCGAGGATGTCCTTCTGCTTGGCGTAGTCGTGGCAACAGCCGCCCAGAACGAGCAGCACCTTGATCGGCTTGGCGGCGGGCTTGGCGTCTTCGGCACGGATGGCCGGGCCGCCAATCGTCATCGCGGCGAGCGCGAACAGGGAGAGAAGATGCTTTTTCATGAATGGTTCCTCCAGGACGGCAGCGGCGCGAGGCCGGTGCGTGTTGTTGTGGTGTTCCAGATTAGGACGGTTCCGCGGCAGACGGTATATCGCCGCAGTGAAGGTGTTACAACTGGAGACGGAAAGAGTTGTGGAAGGGCGTCAAGCGCGGTGAATCACAAGGCGCGAATGCAGCAACAGGCGCGGGAATGCTAAGTGCAAACGTCAAAAGGAAAGCAGGCGGATGGGCTTGACCGCGTAGCGGTCGGACCGAAGGTCCACCCTCCCGCCGCAGCTCATTCTGACTTTTGCATTTTGCATTCGCCTTCTGACGGAAGGCGCTATTCGCTCTGTGCCGGCAGCGCCGCCGCAGCGTGGTTGTCCGGCCCCGGCAGCCGCTTGTCGTCGGCCAGGATCTCCGCCACGTAGCTCTTGATCCGCTCATCGTTCAAAAGCTGGCTCATCAGCACCCGGCGATAACTTGTAGACCGCATCTGCTCGCGGAGCGAATCGGTCCGCTCCTGCTTGAGCTTTTCGTTTTGCGACATCAGGGCTTCTTCGAGGGCTTCGTTCTCAAGCAGCAGGGCGTACATCGCATCGGCACGCTTGCCGCCTGAACTGAAAAGCCCGCCGAACCCGGCGGCCTTCTTGCGGTAATCTTCAACCCGTTGCGTAAGCCCGGACACCTGTTCCTTGAGCTGTGCATTCTCCTCCCGCACCGCGGCAAGCTCCTGCTCGTACAGGTTCTTGAACCCCTTCTGCGCGGTGAACAGCTCCTGCTCCTTCTGCGACAGCGCCCGCGAGGCGGCCAACCCGCCGAGCATCCGTCCCAGCCGGTACCCTACGAACAGCAGCACGGCCGCCGCCACGCAATAGAGAACGATTTCGAGGGTCGAGGGGTTAAAATGCGGCATAGGCGTATCTTAGCCCGGCCGTACCCTTCGGGAAATGACTAGAACTGATCTTGTAACCGAGGGTGCGCCGCGAACACTGCCTGCGAGTTTTCGCGTGCTCGGAGTTCGATAGCTCATTGAATCTAACGACAGGCGACGCGGCACGTAGGACATTGCACCGGCGAGCTTTAAGTTATACGTGGCCGCGGCCGATACATTCCGATGAGGCATCAATGCCGCGCCACTCAGCACCAGTATTGAAATTGCCGGTTGCCAGACCCTTGGCTGTCGGGTCTGCTCGTCCTAGTATTCTGCTTGTTCGTATAAAGTGGGTGTGCCCAGGGAAGTGCTGGGTAATCCCGGTGTAACTGTCGAACGATTTTTACAAGTGAGTGTGTCCGTGCGTTTGCCTTTCCTCGAACTCGTTCGTCGCCGTGTTGTCGTCCTTGACGGGGCGATGGGGTCCAATCTCCAGACGCGCACTTTCGATCTCCAGCGCGACTGGATGGGGCATGAGAACATTTCCGAAGTGCTCAACTTCACTTGCCCAGAGGTGATCCAGGAAATCCATGAGGCGTTCCTGGAAGTCGGGTGTGACGCGGTGGAGACCAACACCTTTGGCGCTAACAAGATCGTCATGGCCGAGGCGGACATGGCGGATCGCGTGTTCGAGAACAATAAAGTCGCGGCGGAGTTCGCCCGGCGGGCGTGCAACCGCTTCGAAACCGCGGACCGGCCGCGGTATGTCGTCGGGTCGATCGGGCCGGGGACCAAACTCATCACGCTGGGCAACACCACCTGGGACATCATGCTCGACAGCTATGCCGAGCAGATCCGCGGCCTCATGGCCGGCGGGGTGGACGTGCTGCTCGTCGAGACGCAGCAGGATCTACTGTGCATCAAGTGCATCATCGGCGCGGCCAATCTCGTCTTCGGGGAACTCGGTCGGCGAGTGCCGATCATGGTGCAGGCTTCCTTCGACCTGGGCGGCACGCAGATGCTCACCGGGTCGGACCCGTCGGCGTTTGTCGCCGCGGTCGAGCCGTACACGGAAGTGGATGTGCTGGGCGTCAACTGCGCGCTGGGGCCTAATGAACTAAGCGAAACCACCCGCCATATCGCGGAGAACTGGCCGCGGCTGGTTAGCGCACTGCCCAACGCGGGGCTGCCGGTGATGGTGGACGGCAAATCCCATTTCCCCATGGGGCCGGCGGACTTCACGAAGGGCATGATGCGCTACGTCGAGCAGTTCGGCGTGGACATCGTCGGCGGATGCTGCGGGACCATGCCTGAGCACCTCAAGACCCTCTGCGACGCGCTGGGCGTGAATCGCAAAGCCAAGCCGCGGACCGTGGACTATAAGCCGCAGGTGTCGAGCCTCTATAGCGCGGTCGATGTCCGGCAGGACAACAGCTACCTCATCGTCGCCGAGCGCACGAACACCAACGGCTCGCGGCAATTCAAGCGATTGCTTCAGGAAGAAGATTTTGACGGCCTGGTGAGCATGGCCCGCGACGAGGTGCGGGATGGGTCGCACTGTCTGGACGTCTGCGTCGATTTCGTCGGCCGCGACGGCGTGCGCGACATGCACGAAGTGATCCGCAGATATGCTAGCCAAATCAAGCCGGGCGTGCCGTTCATGCTGGACAGCACTAACCCCGCCGTCATGGAGGCCGGACTGAAGCTGGCCGGCGGCCGGTGCATCCTCAACTCGATGAACCTCGAAGACGGTGAGGAAAAGCTCGGGCATATCTGCGCGATGGCCAAAAAGTACGGCGCAGCCGTCGTGGCAGGCTGCATCGACGAAGATAAAGAAAATGCCATGGCCCGCACGCGCGAGCGCAAGCTCTCGATCGCGCAGCGCATCCGCGACCTGTCGGTAGGCAAATTCGGCCTGCGCGATGAAGACCTCATGTTCGACCCGCTGGTCCTTCCCGTCTCCACGGGCCTGGAGGCCGACCGCGCGAACGCGAAGGAGACGATCGAAGGCACCCGGCTCATCAGCAAGCACCTGCCCAAGTGCCATACGGTTGTCGGCCTGTCGAACGTGAGCTTCGGCCTCAAGCCCGCGGCGCGGGTGGTACTGAACAGCGCGTTCCTCCACGAATTGCGCGAGGCCGGGTTGACCGGTGCGATCGTGCATGCGTCGAAGATCCTGCCCAAGAACCGGATCCCGGATGAGCAGTGGGCCGCCGCCCTCGATCTGATTTACGATCGGCGACGCGAAGGCTTCGACCCGCTCACGGCGTTCATCTCGCTGTTCCCGGACGGCGCGGAAGTGACCGCCGGCCCGAAGGCGCAGGAAGAGAACCTGCCAATCGAGGAGAAGCTCAAGAAGCACATCATCGATGGCGAGAAGCGGCATCTCATCGAGCACCTCGACGAAGCGCGCAAGACGTATTCGCCGCTGGACATCATCAACAACATTCTCCTGGAAGGGATGAAGGTCGTGGGTGACCTGTTCGGCAGCGGGCAGATGCAGTTGCCGTTCGTGCTCCAAAGCGCTGAGACGATGAAGGCCTCGGTCGCGCACCTCGAAAAGTTCATGGAGAAGGCCGAGGGGCAGACCAAGGGCCGCATCGTGCTGGCGACCGTGAAGGGCGACGTCCACGACATCGGCAAGAACCTCGTTGACATCATCCTCACCAACAACGGCTACACCGTCTTCAACCTCGGCATCAAACAGCCGGTGGCGGACATCCTCAAGGCCTTTGAGGAGAAGAAGGCCGACGCCATCGGCATGAGCGGCCTGCTGGTCAAGAGCGTGGCCGTGATGAAGGAAAACCTGGAAGAGATGAACGCCCGCGGGATGAAGGTGCCCGTGCTGCTGGGCGGGGCCGCGCTCACCCGCGACTACGCCGAGGAAGACCTCGCCAATCTCTACGGCGGCGCTCTCCTCTACTGCAAAGACGCCTTCGAAGGCCTCCACATGATGGACGCCATCGCCGGCGGGCATACACAGCAGATCGTCACCGACCAGCGCCAACGCGCCGGCAAGCGCAAAATCCAGCGGGAAGAGAGCAAGGCGAAGTTCGGGCACATCATCGAAGGCTCGGCCGCCAACGCGCCCGCGGTGGATAAGACCAACCCCGTCCCGCTCCCCCCGTTTTGGGGTCGGCGGGTGATCACGGACGTCCCCGTCAAACACCTTTTCCCGTTCATCAACCTCGACGCGCTCTTCGGCATGCAGTGGGGCTACAAGCGCAAGGGAATGAGCGAAGCCGATTACGAGCGCCTGCTGGGCGAGAAGGCCCATCCGGTCTTCGAATCGATGCAGCGCCGCGCGGTCGAGGAGAACCTGCTCCAGCCGAAGGTCGTTTACGGCTACTTCCCCGTGCAGGCGCAGGGGGACGATCTGGTCGTCTACCACACGGACGAGTTTCTTGGGTGTACCTGCCACCCCGGCGGCCCGGGTCGCTGCCAGCCGACCGGCAAGCCGCGCGAACACCTGCGCTTCCACTTCCCGCGCCAAAAGGGTCGACGGCGGTTGTGCATTTCTGATTTCTACCGCTCGGTCGAGTCCGGTCAGTACGACGTCCTGGGCGTGCAGCTCGTCACCGTGGGCAACAAGGCCACGGAGGTTGCCGAGCAGCTCCGCGCCGCCGACAAGTACCAGGATTACCTGTACCTGCACGGCTTCGGCGTCGAATCCGCCGAGGCGTTGGCCGAGCTGTGGCACAAGCGGATGCGTCAGGAGATGGGCTTCGGCAGCGAGGACAAGCCACGGATCGAAGACATGTTCCACCAGGGCTACCGCGGCAGCCGCTACAGCCTGGGCTACCCCGCCTGCCCCGATCTCGAGGAACGCACCAAGGTCGTCGAACTGCTGCGTCCGCAGGAGATCGGCGTGGAGCTGACGGAGAACTTCATGTTCGTCCCCGAGCAGACGACGGATGCGTTCGTCGCCCATCACCCGCAGGCCAAATACTTTGACGTGAAGGAATAACCCGCCCCGCCAAGGGTACCGAAGGCAATAGTGGCGTTCCACCGCTTTATTGCGGACCCGATCCATGTTAGTTTAGACATATCTTGCGCTGCGCGCCCGCTTGGCGCGGGTCGGCGGATCGTTACCCTCTTAGGACGTTTCGACTTCGAGGTTCGGATGGATTTGTTGGCCCTGAAACCGGCCGCCTTTCGACATGTGGTTTTCCCGCCGTCGATACCGGGCGGCGTGCCGGCAATTAACTTCACCGCGCACCCCGTGCCCGCCCCTTCGCCGCCGGCATCGGATCCCGCGACTCCCGTCGAAACCGAGGCATTCCTGCGTTGGGTTTTCGAGCAGGGCGGCCTGAACGTTCGCGATTACAAAATGGAAACGCTCCGACGTCGGCTGCCCGCCTGCGTGCGTGCGCTCCGCGCCCGTTCTTTGGCCGAAGCACGCCAGGTCATCCAGCGGCACCCCTGGGCGCTGAAGGCGGCGCTCGGGTCGCTCATCATCGGGGTCACCGGGTTCTTCCGCGACCCCGCCGTGTTCGCATCCCTTCAGGAACAAATCCTCCCCGAAATTACCGCGCGGGGCGCGACGGCGCGAATCTGGAGCGCGGGATGCTCCGAGGGTCCGGAGCTCTACTCCGTCGCCATCCAATTGGCCGAGTTGAAGTCCCTGCACCGCTGTTACCTGCTGGGGACCGATTGCCGCCCGGAATCCATCCGGCTCGCTTCCGGCGGCGCGTATGATTCGCAGATGGTCAAGTCCGTCCCCCCGGACTTACTCGCCAGGTATTTCATCCAGGAAGGCCCCCACTGGCGGATTCATTCCTGGCTCCGTACCGTTGTACAGTGGCGGGGCGGCAACGCGCTTGACGTCTGCGAGCCCGGGGCGTGGGACATGATCCTGTGCAGAAACATGTCCATTTATCTGCTCAGCGCTTCCACGGCGCGGCTCTGGCGGGCACTGGCCGCGGCGCTGCGACCGGGGGGCGTGCTGGTCGTCGGCAAGGCCGAACGGCCGCTCGGGACGCCGGGGCTGTCCATGGTCGCGCCGTGCATTTATCGGCGAGAGTAAGGGCGTAGCGGGTTCCGTTTTAGGAGTGATTGGTGCTGCTGAGAGACACTGCATTGAAATCCACCTGGCGGATTCCCGCGTGGGTCGCGGGGGTAACGGCCGTTACGCTGGTCGTGACGATGGCGTGGTTGCGCCTGGGCGTCGCCGGGCGGTTCATGCTGCCGATCGGGTACGGCGTGCCGATCGTCATCGTCGCCGTTTTCCGCAGCCGCCGGCTCTTGTGGATTACCGCCGCCGCCTTCGTTGTTCTCACAATCCTCAAGTTTTTCTACATGCTCCCGACGAACACGCCCCACGGCGTGCCCGTCAAAGCCCATTATGAATGGGGCGCGGGGCTCATGGTGCTTCTGGACATGCTCTTGGTCGCCGGCGTCAGCCACCTCTGGATCGCCACCCAGGACGCGGCGGAAAAGCAAAACTCCGAGCTGGAAGCCGGCAACGCCGAGCTCATGGCGCGCGAGGAGGAGATCGCCCGGCAGAACGAAGAGCTGCAATCCCAGACCGAAGAGCTGGAGCGACAAAGCGAGGAGCTCCGCGTCACCAACGACGAGCTGGCCAGCCGCGAAAAAACCCTCCGCAATCTGCTCGACCTTTCCCGCGCGCTCACCACCGATTTGTCCCGCCCCGACACCATGACCCGCATCTGCGAGACCCTCGGGCAACTGGTCAACGGCGTCGACGCCGCCTCGGCCATCCTCGAGCAGGAGGACGGCCGCCTCGAAGTCCGCTGCCATCACGGCTTCGGCCCGGCGGGGCTGGCGAGCGAAACGATTCCGCTGGAACACTCGTTCGGGGCGCTGGTGCTCGCCCGCGGCCGCATTGGGTACATCGAGGATATCGCCCTGCGCCCTGACCTGCGGATTTTGCAGCCCAAGGAAGGCGCGCCGATTGTTTCGGTGCTCGCCGCCCCGCTGACAGCTCTTGCACGGGTCGGCCGGCCACGAAGATCGTGCCCTTGGGTGAGCCGTCGGAGCTGTGATCGTGGGTGAGGTGCTCGACGACGTCTGTGGGCA
>JAQGHP010000750.1 GCA_028288775.1 Phycisphaerales bacterium
GATTACGACCAGCGAAGCCGAGTTGGCCAGGGCGGCAAGAATCCCGACGCGGTGATACCCGAATGTGCGGGCGGCCGAACTGGGCCATTTGGCGGCGCGTAAGCCGTACCAGGAAAGAAGCAGTGCGAGCACGTCCGCGAAATTATGCCCCGCATCCGAAAGCAGCGCGAGGCTGTGGGCGAACGTCCCGGCGATGAGCTCGCCAACCACAAACGCCAGCATGAGCAGGACGGAAAAGCCCATCCGCCGGCCGGCCAAGTCGCTGTGGGAATGTGCGTGTGCCATGGACCGACGTCTCGGACGCTTGCGCCCGGTTGTTGCCGAAACCTCGTGTTACTTCACTTCCCAAAATACTCCTTCACGTTCTGCCTCATGAACGCCAGACCTTTCGTCGCCAGGTATTCATCATTCGGGAACATGCTCCGCCAGATGCAGGTCGCCCCGGCGATTTCCGGCAGGGCGCTGCCGAAGGCTTCGATCATCAGCCAGCCGTCGTAGCCGATTTCGGCCAGGGTCTTGAAGCTTTCGTCCCAGTGGACGTGGCCTTCGCCGGGGGTGGAGCGGTCGTTTTCGGAGATGTGGACGTGGGTGATCCGCTTGCCGCCGGCCCGGATCGAGTCGGCGATGTTCTTTTCCTCGATGTTCGAGTGGAACGTGTCGTAGTGCAGCCGGAAGCTCGGGTGGTTGACCTCGTCGATGAATTTTGCCGCGGAGACGGTGTCGTTGATGAAGTAGTGTTCGAAGCGGTTGAGATATTCGAGCGCCATCGGAATGCCCGCCTGCTGCGCGTAGGGGGCGACTTTCTGGAAGACCTCCACCGCGCGCTTCCATTCCGCCTCGGTGCGCCCGCGACCGACGAGTCCGCCGACGGGGGAACTGTACGGCCCCATCATCATGGTCGAGCCGACGGCGTGATTGTGGTCGATCATCTGCTTGAGGAAGTCCACGCCGGCCTGGCGGACCTTGGCGCTTTCGTCGAGTGGGTTGGTCTCCTTGCCGACGATGACGCAGGTCGTGCACTGCAGGCCAATCTGATTGAGCTTCGCGCCCAGCTTCTTGTAGCGAGGCTCGTCGGCGGAGAACGTGGGGATCTCGACGCCGTCGAACCCCCACGCCTTGATCTTCTCGAGCAGCGGGTAATGGCTCTCGTCGATGACCGCGCCCCAGAGCAGCAGGTTGATTCCGTATTTCATGGACGGTTCCTTTCGTTTGGTTTTCGTTGAATCTACAGGCGATCTGCCCTCCCTTCCACTGTGATTGCGGGCGGCGCTGAGGAAATCCGAATCCCCGAAAACCGAAATCCGAATCAAATCCGAATGGCCAAATCCGAATGCAGAGGCAGCCACGAATGGACACGAAGGCAGAACACGAAGGCACACGAAGAAGAAGTCCTCATTCATTCGTGCCCATTCGTGTCCACTTTCGTGTTCCTTCGTGGTTTCGGAATTCGGATTTCAACCGTCGGGTTTCCGCAATCGCGGCTGACTTGCCCGCGGCATCGGGCCGGCCACACATTAACACCGCCCCTTTCGCGCGGTACAACCATCAGCCCACCCCCGTGGAGGGGGAAACTCGCCTCGGGAGTTCCGAGCGTCTCCAATGAGCCACCTTGCAAGGAGCCAATCATGTTCAAGCGTAGCGTCTGCGCCGCCCTCATCGCCGCGGCGGTGACCACGGTCGCCATCCGTGCCGAAGACACCCCCGCCGTCGGCACCCCCGTCAACCACCCCGTCGCCGACGCCCCCAAGCCCGACGCGGACGGGTTCATCTCCATCTTTAACGGCAAAGATCTCTCCGGCTGGGAAGGCCTTCAGGGCTTCTGGTCCGTCAAGGACGGCATCATCGTCGGGCAGGCCACCAAGGAAGCTTCCAAGCAGACCTTCCTCATCTACACGGGCTCGCCCGTCAAGGATTTCGAGCTGCATATCAAGTACAAGTTCGCCAGCAAGGACGGCAACTCGGGCGTGCAGTTCCGCTCCAAGGTCATCGACTCCAAGACCGACCGCGTCGGCGGCTACCAGGCCGATTTCGACTCCGGGGCGGGCTACGACGGCTCCATCTACGACGAAGCCGGCGTCGCCGGCGGGCGCGGAACCATGAGCAACCGCGGCGAAAAAACCGTCTGGGACGCCGACAACAAACGCCACAACGAAAAGCTCGCCCAAGACGGCGAAGACCTGAAAAAGTACATCAAGATCGGCGACTGGAACGACGTCGTGCTGACCGCCAAGGGCAACCACGTCGTCTACTCCATCAATGGCCACGTCACCACCGACCTGACGGACGAGAGCCCCAAGGCGGTAGCCGAGGGCGTGCTCGCCCTTCAGATGCACGCCGGGTTCACGATGGAGATTCAGTTCAAGGACGTGAAGATCAAGATGCTGGATAAGTAGAAGTAAAAAGATTTGTGTTCGTAACGGGCATGAGGCCGGGCGGAGTGACCCGCCCGGCCTTTTCGTTGCGCGATTGATGGCAGGAGAAGCGACGCGACCGATCGCCGCCCACTTCATGTCATAAAAAAGCCCCGGCCGATCGTTGATCGGCCGGGGCACGTGTGATTCTTCGGGATGCAATTCCAGAGTTTGCAATTGCGCGGGAGCTAAGCCTGCTGCGTGCCCGCGGCTTCGATCGCGTCTTCCTCGGACGCGGTATGTGCGACTTCAATCTCGCGCCCGCTGGCATCCAGGTGGACCGCTTTGTATCCGCCTCGGCTGATGAAGTAGATCACCAGCAGCAGATAGCAGCCGGCCATCGTGACCGGCACCAATGAAGTGACTTGAAGCGCTTTGCGGCCGCCGTAAATGACGGCTTCGCCGACCGGCTTGGCATCCGCCGTCACGTGCGGCTTTTCCACGGTCGTGTACCAGGTGTTCAGGCTTACGAGGCTCTCATCGGTCGGCTTCTTGGCAAGGTCGGATTTCAGCGTCGCGCCCTCGTCGCCGATCACGTCCACCTTCTGGCCGTTCAGGCCCTGGATGGCCGGGAAGGCGAGGAACTGATTGGGCTTGTCGGCCTTCACCCGGTCGTATGCGGCCGGGGCCGAAGCCTGAAGGTTGTGGTAGGCGTTATAGTCCTGCGTGTAGCCGATGCCTGGCCCTCCAAGGAACCCTGCGGAAAGCATGCCGATGCCGCCCGAGAGCCCCATCGCCAGCGCGCCGCCGCGGGGGAAGCGCTCGCCGATGACTCCGAGCATGGTCGGCCAGTAGAAGCTCTTGCCGATCGCGAAGATCGTCGCCGCCGCCCAGATGATGACGCCCGTGGTCGGGGAGCCTAGGAAGTAAAGTCCGATCGCGCCGCAGGTGGCGGCAATGCAGAGGAGGCCCAGGGGATTGATCTTGTGAACGATCGGCCCCGCGAAAAACCGCAGGATGAACATCACGATCGAGCAGTACGTGAACAACAGGCTGGCCGTGGCGCCCATCGTGTTGTTCAGGATGTTTTGAATCCATCCGTCCGTGCCCAGTTCGACGTATCCGACCATGGCATGGATGAGGAACAAGAATAGAAGCATCGGCGCGAGGACGGCCCCGATCATCTGCCCGAGCGAAATGCCGGCGGCCTTCGCCTCGGAGATCGGGAACTTCTCCTTCAGGGTCACGAAGCCGAAATAGAGCGTGGGGAGCAGGTAGATCGAAGCGAGGATTTCCCACTGGACGTGGGCGACTTTCGCGCCCTTGGTCGCGAACAGGTAATTGATAAGCCCGCCGATCATCAGGCCGCCCGGCCAGCCGGCGTGCAGGATGTTCAGGTAGTGCGTCTTATTCTTCGGGAACAGTGTTGCCGTTAGCGGGTTGATTGCCGCTTCGCATAAACCCTGGGCGAGCGAGAAAACAAACGTCCCGATGTACAACGTCCAATAGCAGGCGTGCTGACCGTGCGAGTGGTAAATCGGGCTCGCCGCCAGCGTGATGACGGCTGACAGGATCAGCAACACGAACGCGAGCAGTAGCAGCGCCCGATAGCCGACGGTGTCCGCGAAGAACGAAAAGAAGATGATGGTGACGCCGAAACCCGCGAGCCCCGCGCCGAAGAGCACGCCCAGGTCACTTTTCGTAAAGCCGAATTCCGCGCCCCAGTCGGCGAGAATGCCGCCGCGGACGGCGAAGCCGATTCCCGCGGCGATCAGCGTCATGAAGCTCGCGAAGAAGATCGCCCGCTGTCGGGCCGGACTCAGCCCGTTTTCATTCAGCCCGCCGCCGAGCGGGGACGGACCTTGGTAATTAATTTCCGCCATATCGATGCTCCTCTGCCAAGAGACGATGGGTCAGACTGGAAGAATGGACCTACGACGGCCCGCTATCATGCCCGCCGATATGGGAAAATTCAAATTTACCGGGGCCTTCACACGAATTTCGTACCGCGTCCGATATCCTTCGATGATCCGCCTCGCGCCTACCCCTTATGCTCCGACGCGAACTCCCCGCTGTAATTGGGAGACTCCTTGGTGATCTGGATATCATGCGGGTGGCTCTCGGCCATGCTGGCCGCCGACACCCGGCAGAAACGGGCGTTTTTCCGCAGCTCGTCGATGCTTTTCGTCCCGCAGTAGCCCATGCCGGCCCGCAGGCCGCCGACGAGTTGGTAGACGTAGTCGCCCAGGTGGCCGCGATAGGGAACGCGGCCCTCCACGCCTTCGGGCACTAGCTTGCCGCGGTCACGGACGCCGCCCTGGCCGTAGCGGTCACTGGAACCGGCGATCATCGCCCCCATGCTGCCCATTCCCCGGTAGCTCTTGTACCGCCGCCCGATGTGGATGATCGTTTCGCCGGGCGATTCGTCGAGGCCTGCGAACAGGCTGCCCATCATGACCGTGCTAGCGCCCGCGGCGATGGCCTTGGTGATGTCCCCGCTGTGGCGGATGCCGCCATCGGCGATGATCGGCACGCCCGCGGCATCCGCCACGCTTACCGCCGCGAAGATCGCCGTGATCTGCGGCACGCCGACGCCGCTGATGATCCGCGTCGTGCAGATCGCGCCTGGGCCGATGCCAACCTTCACCGCGTCCACGCCCGCGTCGATGAGATCGCGTGCGCCCTCGGCGGTTGCCACGTTCCCGGCGATCACCTGGATGTCCCAGTTCTTCTTAATCTCCCGCACCGTCTCAATGACGTTGCGCGAGTGGCCATGGGCGGTGTCCACCACGACGACGTCCACGTCCGCCCTAATTAGGGCTTCGACGCGGGCGAAATCTTTCACGCCCGTCGCCGCCCCGACGCGGAGGCGGCCGCGTTTGTCCTTGCAGGCGTGGGGGAACTGGTGGAGCTTGTCGAGGTCGCGCATGGTGATCAGCCCGGCGAGGCGGTTCTCGCGGTCCACCAGCAGCAGCTTTTCGAC
>JAQGHP010000754.1 GCA_028288775.1 Phycisphaerales bacterium
GAGATTGTCCGCGCGGGGTATTCGCCGAGCGTGCGCCTGTTTGAGGCCGCCGCGTGCGGAGTGCCGATCATCAGCGATTCGTGGGAGGGCCTGGATTCGTTCTTTGAAATCGGCCAGGACATCCTCGTCGCCCGCGATGCGGCCGAGGCTTCGGCGATCCTGCGGGGGACGGACGATGCAGTGCGCGAACGAATCGGCCAGCGCGCCCGGGCGCGCGTGCTGGCGGCGCACACATCCGCTCACCGCGCCGCGGAATTGGAAGAGTATGTCCGGCCGTATGTCGTGGGGGACGTCAAAGTGCGGGCGGGATGACCGCGAGAAGGGCGGCCGGGCGTCGCGGTTTCGGGTTATCCGACGGCTTGCGATACGGTGGCGGCGGAAGTCGTGGCAGCCTGACTGGAGAGCGCGGGCAGGCGGACGATAAAACGGCTGCCCAGCCCGGGGCCGGGGCTGCGGGCGAGGATTTCGCCGCCGTGGTCGGTCACGATGGCGTGGGTGATCGAAAGGCCCAGCCCCGTGCCCGGCTCGCCCGTGCCGCGCTTGTCGGTATAGAACGGCTCGAAGACACGTTCGAGCATGTCGGCGGTCATTCCGCGGCCGTTGTCGGCGACGGTCAGCTCAATCCACATTCCCTCCCGGCGCGCGTTGACGATTACTTCACCCGCCCCCTCGCGCGTCGCTTCCAGGGCATTGACCACGAGGTTCAACATGACTTGCTTCATCTCGGTCTGATTTGCCTGCACGTGCAGCGGGTCGGACGGGTCTATCGCGACGTTGATCTTGCGCCGGCGAAAATCGCGCAGGCCTCGGACGATTGTCGCGACTTCGGATGCCACCCGCGTCAGCGCCACCGCCTCGCGGCCCTCGCTGCCGCCGCGGGCCAGGGAAAGAAGCTTGCCGGTGATTTGTTTACATCGGAGAGATTCCTCGCGGATGATGTCCTGCCACTCGATCAATTCGGATACGGTTCGTGGCCCCAATTCCTGGCGGAGATTCTTAAGCGAAAGCTCGGCGTAGCCAAGCATGATATTGAGCGGGTTATTGATCTCATGCGCCACGCCCGCGGCCAGATATCCGGTGCTGGCCAGCCGCTCGGAGCGGACGAGCGCCTTGCTCTTGGCATTTACCATTTCCTGAAGCCGCCCGTAGAAGGCCTGAAGCTCCGCGGCCATGCGGTTGAATTCCTCTCCCAGCTCGACCAATTCGCGATCGCCCGAGGGGCGGAAGTCGCCGGAGAAATCCCCCGCGGCCAGTCGCCTGGCGCGGGCGCGCAGGCGGTGGAGGGGAGCCATGATGCGCCGATATTGCCAAAAGCTTGCGAAGATCGCGAAGGCGGGCACCACTACTGCCAAAACGGTTACGCCCGCGGTAGTGAGGCGCAGGTCGCCGTCGGAGGCCAGCTGCGTCTTGTTCATGAACGTGTTGCACAGGTGCAGGAGGTCGGCTAGTTCCTCGGCCAGCTCATCTGCGCGGGCCGAGGCGAGGGCGAGGTCCGGGGCGGCTAAAGGGTCGCCGGTTGCTTTGGCGGGGTCGAGGGATGCGATCAATGTTGTGAGCTTATCTGTCGCCGATCGCGTCATCTGCTTCGCCTGGTCCTGCTGACTGACGGAGATCTCCGCGGGGAGGATACTGCCGTAGGCGCTGAGGACGGCATTATATTGCCGCAGGTCGGTGAGCGCTCGCCGCAACTGCGGTACGACTTTGAACTTAACGGCCCCCTCGTCGTGCATGCGCGCCTTCGCGGCCACCACCCGGAGCTGGGCCGATTCCACCAGTTGCAATGCGGCGTATTCCCGCATGGAGGCCGCGACGTGCGCCCGCTGGAGGTAGAGCCCCCGCAGGCATACCCCCGCGATCGCCAATAGGCTGGCGAGCAGCAGCAGGTTCACCAGGATGATCTTTTTGCGTAACGTCATAGCGGCAATCGCCATCCGAGAGGTGCAAGGCATTTTACGCGTAAAGCGGGAGAGTGCATAAGAGAATGCAAAATCTGCATGCGCACTGGAAGGCTCGCGCGGGCGGGATAAACTTCCAATGTCTGCCGGGCGCGGGACCCCTCCTTTGGCACCTTCGCCGGCTCGAAACCCCGCATCCAGTAATGGCGTCCGGAGATCCTCTCATGGCCCGCGGCTCTACTCGGCAACATGACTCGCGTCGGGGGGGCTTCACGCTGGTCGAACTGCTCACTGTGATCGGGATCATTGGCGTGTTGCTGGCCATAGTTCTCCCGGTGGTTTCCCGGGCGCGCGAATCGGCAAACCGCATCAAATGCGCCTCGAATTTGCGTTCGTTGGGTCAGATTATCCTGATGTTCGCGAAGGACCACCATGGGAGGGTGCCCGAAGGCCAGAACACGCCCTATTCCGGCGCGGGCGGGTTCAACCCTACCTGGATGTACACTAAGGATTATTTCGTTCTGGTGGACCAGTACGGCGCGAACCAGGCGCTTTTCATCTGCCCCTCCTCTGCAACCGCCTCGCTCGGCCCCTCCGCCTTTCCATATGGGCAGGGCAGTGAGATCGCGGCCCGCGCGGAACTGGACGAGTTGCCGGACAATCCCAAAAAGGTACAGGCGGGGGAGAATGATCTCACGGTCTATTGGGTCGGCTTCGATTACGCCTACATGGGCCGCAACATCCAGGAAGCCCTCGCGCCCGGTGGGGACGACGTCGATGGCGCGCCTTTCGAGGTGACACGCCTGGGCCGCAACACCCACATGGGAACCTCCGACGACGCGAACCCGCCGCTCATGGCCGATCAGGCGTGGTATCAGCCGACGACCGGCTATCACGCCAACCACGGCCGCAACTGGTCGATCCCGTCCTTCGATGCGACCCCGTCGCTCAACCCGTGGTCCCGCGGGACGGCCAGCGCACACGTCGGGGATATCCGCCTGAACGAGCTTTATTCCGACGGCCATGTCGCTGAGAAGTCCCCCGACCTGCATTGCTTTTACAACTGGGGCAACAGTTATTACTTCCGCTGAGACGACATAGCGCGTCCGTCCTCCGATAGACTTCATTTGCCGCCTCCCCCTTTTGCTTCCAGAGTGCGCAGGTACGCAACCACGCCCCAGCGCTCGGGCTCGCTCAGATCTTTTTCGAAGGAGGGCATCGGTCTCTTGCCCCGGCTGATCCACCGAAACAGTCTCGCGTCGCTTTCATGGGCGAGGCGGCCATCGGTTAAGTCGGGGACATCGGCACCCAGATCATGCGCCATTTTTCCGTCGCCCTTTCCACCGGTGCCGTGGCACTGAGCGCAATGCGCCGTGTAAACGCGATCGCCGACGGCGGGTTGCGCGTCGAACTGCGTGACGCGTGTCGGTGCGATAGATAGGGCTCGCTGCGCGGGGGCGTTGTGTGCGGCCGCGCACAACCCGAACACGCCGGCTCCCAGTCCAAGCACGGCCACCCCCGGCCTTCCCGCGATTAACAATCCGTTGAGTCGCAGCATCAATCCTCCAAAACCTCATGGCGGCGCTTGCGATGCCGCCCGCGCGATTGCCGTCACGGCAATGCGCAGTGTTTATTGTCATTACATCAATTACAACTGATATTGAGCAGCCGTTCGACCGGGCGGGCGGGCCTCAGCTTCAGGCCGGCGTACGCAACGGTCAACGACTCGCGGCATTCCCACCTACGGAAGACGCCCCCAGCATACCCGCTCGTTGCAATGGGTGCAGTGATTGCATCGCGCACGGACGGCGAATAGGGACTGCAATATTTGCAGGCTATACTCGGGATGGAGATGGCGGGGCTAACCTTCAGCTCGGATCGGAGCGAACGGGCCGGGGCGTGTAGCCCGGGCTTTGACGATGGCGGGGCGGGGCGGCGGGTACTCCGTCGTGTTGCAGGAAAATGACATGATTCCGGACTCGAGTCCCTCATCCTTCGGCCGCGGGGTCCTCGTCGTCGAGGACGAGCCTCGCCTGCGCTCCATGCTGGAGCGCGCGATCCGCGACATGGGCTTCCTGGTGACGCTGGCCTCCAGCGGAGAGGCGGCGCTCAAATTGCTAGAACAGCACCCCATCTCGATCGCCATCGTCGATATCAACCTGCCAGGCATGAGCGGCATCGAACTGCTCGAAAAAGTGCGGCGTAGCCGGCACAAAGTGCAGGCGATCGTGCTCACGGGGTTTGGCGATCTGGAGACGGCCAAGAAGGCGATTCACCTCGACGTGGTCGAGTTCCTGACCAAGCCTTGCTCGCTGGGAACTCTGGAGGTGGCGATCGACCGCGCCCGCCGACGGTGCATGGCGGAAGGTATGCCGGAATTCCTGCCCGAGGAGCCGGCCGCCCCATCCGCGCGTGTTCCGGTCGCAGTAGCGCCCGCCGCGCATGAAAACGTCGCGGCGATTTCGCTGGAAGAACTGGAGCAGCGGCACATCCTGGCCGTGCTCGATCAAAACCGCGGCAACCGAGCGGCCACCGCTTCCCAACTTGGCATCAGTCTTCGAAAGCTCTACTACCGCCTGGGGCAGTACCAAAAGCAGGGGATCATTCCGTGAGGTGGCGGGATCAGTCGAGCTTTTCGGGCTCGATGCGAATGTCCTTCTCGCCGGCGGCTTTCTTTTCCTTGTACTTTTTCACCCACGTCTCAAAGCTCTGTCCCGCGGCGGTGTCGCGGCCAGTGAACTCGATCCGGGCGACGTCGCTGTACCGCACCGACATCTTCTCGTTCGCAGTCTTGGGCAACAAGCGAACCACGCAATCGGCCAGCGTCGCGCCCGTGCTGCGACGGTCGAAGATGTAGCCTTCCACTTTGCTGGCGTCTTTGAGCGTCAGCGTGACGTCGCCCCGATAGTCGAACGCCTTCTCGAACGCGGCACGGATCTCGTCGTCCGTCGCGAGCGGCGGGACCCATCCTTCAAGATTCTCGTGAACGACGCCTAGCGGGGCGTCCGCTGCGGCTTCAACGTCGAACGGCCTGGCTTTGGTTTCCTGGGGCATGATGAGGGGTTGGATTGGTAGACGAACCGATCGCGGGAATGCGAAAGTGGCTCCAAAATACCGGAGCCGTTCGCACGGGTTGGAAACCCGTGCCACGTTTACGCGTTTTGCAGTTCGCGTTTCTCGTTCTTGGACTTTCCGACCGTAAGTGGGACGAGGCTGCCGGGGTGCGATGAGGAGTCATCTTCCAAGGCCTTGAGCGCCGCTTCGTCGCGGTGTTCGCTGCCGAAGAGCGTGGCTTTGGCCGCTCCCCAGAGGCCGCGGAGCGTGCCGAAGGTGTCATCGACGGCCGACGCCTCATATCCGCTGTGAACCATGCAGTTGCGGCACTTCACGTTGCCGCTCTCGTAGCCGTAACGCTCCCACTCCGTCAGTTCCATCAATTCCTTGAAGGTTTCGACGTACCCGTCCGCAAGCAGGTAGCAGGGCTTCTGCCAGCCGAAGAGGTTGTAGGTTGGCATCCCCCAGGGCGTGCAGGCATAGGTGCGCTCGCCCATCAGGAATTCCAGGAACAACGGGCTTTGGTTGAAGACCCAGCGCTTCTTGCGATTGCTCAGGATCTTGCGGAACAATTCCGTGGTCCGGGCGCGGGGGAGGAAGTGCTGCTGGTCGGGCGCTTTGTCGTAACTGTAGCCGGGGGAGAGCATCATACCCTCGACGCCCAGGTCCATCATCTCGTCGAAGAACGCGCGGACGCTCTTGGGATCGGTGCCATCGAAGAGGGTGGAGTTGGTGGTGACGCGGAAGCCGCGTTTCACCGCTTCCTTGATCCCTTCCAACGCCACATCAAACCCGCCCTCGCGACAGACGGAGAAATCGTGGTGCTCCTTCTGGCCGTCCATGTGTACGCTGAAAGTCAGGTACTTGCTGGGCGTAAACAGGTCAATCTTTTCCTTCAGAAGAAGGGCGTTGGTGCAAAGATAAATGTACTTTTTACGGGCGACGAGGCCCTCGACAATTTCCTTGATTTGCGGGTGCATCAAGGGCTCGCCGCCGGGGATGCTGACCATCGGCGCGCCGCATTCGTCCACTGCCTTAAAGCATTCTTCGGGCGAGAGTTGCTTCTTGAGGATATGCGCCGGGTATTGGATCTTGCCGCAGCCGGCGCAGGCGAGATTGCAGCGGAACAAGGGCTCGAGCATGAGCACGAGGGGATAGCGTTTGCGCCCGCTGAGCTTTTGCTTCAGCACGTACGACGCGACGGTCCACATTTGCGATACGGGTACACCCATAGAATCTCTTCCCTTTCGATCGGTCTAAGCACTCAAGCATAGCCGCAAATTGCGCACATTCCAACGGGTTATCGGTACAATCCCTCTCCTGTGGTGAGGCGACAGATAGTCATTTTGACGGCGGTGGAGATCGAGGCCAAGGCGGTTGCGCGTGCCCTGGGGCTGGATTCCCCCAGCCCGAATAAGCCCTCAAAGGCGGACAGAGCCGGCCTTATCGTGGAATTGCACCTGATTGGGATCGGCGCGTCGAATTTCGCATCAGCGATGCTCGGTGCGGACTCGGCAGTCTTCATTATGGCCGGCCTAGCGGGGGGACTCGATCCGAGCCTCCGCGTCGGCGACGTGGTCATTGACGACTGCCCAACGGGCCTGCTGCCTGATGTTGCCCATCGTCGCGGTGGAATTCATACCGCCGAGCACCTTATTGCCACGACGACGGAGAAGGCCGCCTTGTTCGCGCAGACGGGCGCTTTGGCGGTCGATATGGAAACACAGATCATCCGCGCGCTGGCGCGGCAGGAGGGCATTCCGTTCGTTGCCGTCCGCGCGATCAGCGATGCCTTCGACGAAGCGCTGGACCCAACGATCCTCAAACTGGTCGATGGCTTCGGCCGCCCGCGACCCGCC
>JAQGHP010000760.1 GCA_028288775.1 Phycisphaerales bacterium
TGCGACATGAAGCCCCACCACGTGATGCGCTGCGAAGGCGTAAAGATCAAAATCATCGACTTCGGCCAGGCGTGCAAGTTCGGCACCGCCAAGCCGCGCGTCCTCGGCACGCCCGACTACATCTCCCCGGAGCAGGTGAAGTGCCTCCCGCTGGATGCCCGCACCGACATCTACAACTTCGGCGCGACGCTCTACTGGGCGCTCACCGGCCGTAGAATCCCCACGTATTTCACCATCGGCAAGTCCGAGCGCAGCGTAGTCAAAAAACAGGAATTCCCCTCCCCGCGCGACCACAACGCCGGCATCCCCGAAGATCTTTCCAAGCTCGTCATGCACTGCGTCCGCTACCACCCCGATGACCGCCCCAAGGACATCCTCTGGGTCCTCAAAGCGATGGAAGCATGCAACCAAAACCCGGCCCGGCCAACGTAGCCGCCAGGACCGCCAAGAAAGAATTGAGCTGCAGAGGACGCAGAGGAAGCATGTAGGGTGGGTGTACTCGCCCACCGTTGGCGATCCAGCCGTGGCACGGTTTTCAACCCGCGCAATGCGTGCCTGTGGTATGACCCCTCTAAATTCGAACGCGCCGAGCACTTAAAAACCATACCACGATGGGAGCGTCTCGCCGCGGCGCGGTGGGCGAGTACGCCCACCCTACACGGGTCCGACTTTTATTTCGGTGTTGGAATTTTCAAAATCCCCGCCTCCGAATTTCTCTGCGTTCTCTGTGTACTCTGCGGTTTATCCCTCCTGCATTTTTCCGTCCCCTCTGTGGTTCGCCCTCCCTCCCCAAAGTCCCGCGCCCTTGTCTGGCCCGCGATAAGCACATAGCCTTCCCTCACACAAAAACCGGGAGAACCGAACATGACCGACCCCCGCATCGACAAGCTTGCCGACCTGCTCATCAACTACGCCTGTGCCGTCAAGCCCGGCGAGCACATTCTCATTGAAGCCATCGACGTGCCCCACGCTTTCACCAAGTCGCTGGTCCGCACCGCCGCCGAGGCGGGCGGCAGGCCGCTCGTCTCGCTCAAGAGCAACGAGGTCCTCCGCTCGCTCATGCTTTCGGGCACGCAGGAGCAGTGGGACGTCATCGCCGACGTCGAGCGGGCGCAGATGGAGCGCGTGCAGTGCTACATCGGCGCTCGCGGCAACCCCAACGTCTCCGAGCTTTCCGACGTCCCCGCGGCCCAGCAAAAGCTCTACGAGCAGACAGTGTGGAAGCGCGTCCATCACGACATTCGTATTAAGAAGACGCGATGGGTCGTTTTGCGCTGGCCCGACCCGTCAATGGCCCAGATGGCCGAGATGAGCACCGAGGCGTTCGAGGATTACTACTTCAACGTCTGCACGCTTGACTACGCGAAGATGAGCCGGGCGATGCAGCCGCTGAAGGCGTTCATGGAGAAGACCGACAAGGTGCGCTTGAAGGGCCCGCGCGACACGGACCTCACGTTCTCCATCAAGGGCATCCCCGCCATCCCCTGCGACGGGAGAGTAAACATCCCCGACGGCGAAGTCTTCACCGCCCCCGTCCGCGACAGCGTCAACGGCGTCATCCACTTCAACGCCCCCACCATCTACCGCGGCACCACCCACAACGACATCCGCCTGACCTTCAAAAACGGCAAAATAGTAGAAGCCACCAGCACCGCCACCGACAAGCTCAACGAGGTCCTAAACTCCGACGAAGGCGCCCGCTACGTGGGAGAATTCGCCATCGGCTTCAATCCCTATTGCACCAAGCCGATGAAGGACATCCTCTTCGACGAGAAGATCGCCGGGAGCATCCACTTCACGCCAGGCAGTTGCTACGACGAGGCCAGCAACGGCAACAAAAGCGACATCCACTGGGACATGGTCATGATGCAGACCCCAGAAGCCGGCGGAGGGGAAATCTGGTTCGACGACAAGCTGATCCGCAAAGAGGGCCGCTTCGTCGTGCCCGAGTTGCAGGGGCTTAACCCGGAGAATTTGAAGTAGAATTTCTAATCCCAATCGCCTGGGCGCGAGTTATACTTCCATGCGATGACCGTCGAAGCCCCTTCCATCCCGGCTTCCCTGGCGCCCGCCGTGTGCGCCAACTGCGGCTACTCGCTTACAGGCCTAACGGGCACGCGAGTCTGCCCGGAATGCGGCAGGGAATACGATGAATCGGAAGTGGTCCTCCACGGCTGGGCCCGCGGCCGCCACGAGAACCTTGGCAACACAAAGCGAACGCGCATCGTCTTGATGCTGTTTGGTTCCTTCGCGTGGATCGCCGTCCAACTCCCATCGTTGGCGTTAGGCGGAACCCGCTACGACCTGCTTATTTTCGCCGCGGCCATGATGGTCCCGGTGGGGCTTCTTCTATTCCGACGAAGTGATAGCGGTCACCCGGGACTCATCCAGGTGAGGCTGAGCGACCGTGGATGCGTTCAATACGATAATCTGCATGCCCCTTCCGCAATCGGCGAACTGGCCCGCTCGCACGGCTGGGTCGTGCCATTGGTGGCCGCGATCGTGCTTTTGATTCTGCCGCGTGATCGGATGATCGATCCCATCCAGTTCTGGATTTGGTTTCCGTTGTCGATTATCGCCGTGCCGATCGCATGGCGAGTATCCCGCAAGTTCAGGGTGAAGATACGTGAGGTCCGCTCCGGCTCGATCGCCGACGCCAACTCCGTCAGTTACAACCGCTCGCCGTGGACGGACGTAGGAAGTTACTCGCTGAAGCCCGCCCGCAAGGCGAACTATCGGCTGCGCATCGATACCTTTACCAAATTCTTCGGCAACGACGTCGTAGACGCCGAGATCGCCTGCACCCCCGAACAAGCCGAATCGCTCAGGGACCTGTTGGACGGCTGGATTCGCGCCGGCAAGAAGCAGCGAGATGCCGGCGAAGTCTCCGCCGCCCGGCGGATGATCGATTCCACGCCGTCGAGCTAAGAATTAGTCTCAGAACTTTCGTGGCACGGGCGGCCCGCCCGTGTCTTTGCCGCCATAGCGGCGGATTCATGGGCGGGCCGCCCATGCCACGGACGATTTCGAATCACGCCGCCCCATTCCCCGCATAATCTGCATCGCTCAACCCCGGCAACCGCTCAGTGCTGTCGCCGAAATGTTCCACCGGCGCGCCGGCGCGGTCGAGCAGATCGACGTACAAATTGCACAACGGCGTATTCCTCTTGTACGCGATATGCCGGCCCGGCTTGATCGTTCCGCCGCCCCTTCCCGCGAGCACCAGCGGCAGATTGTGCGGGTTGTGCGAGTTCCCGTCGCGCATTCCCGCGCCGAACAGGATCATCGAATTGTCCAGCAGCGTGCTCTCCCCCTCGCGGATCGACCGCATTTTCTCCAGCATGTACGCGTAGTGGCGGACGTGCCAGGCGTTGATCAGCTGGTATTGGGCAAGCTGTTGTTTGTCGTTTTTGTGGTGCGAGATTTCGTGGTGCCCGCCGTGAACGCCTTCGAGGAAGGAGAAGTTGCGCGGGCTCACCGCGTTGCCGAACATGAAGGTGCTGACGCGCGTGGAGTCCGACCAGAACGCCAGCACCATCATGTCGAGCATCAGGCGGACGTGGTCGGTGTGGTCGGCGCCTACGTGAATGTGATTGAGCTTCTCCCGCTCGGGATGGTTGGCCCACGCCTGCACGCGCTTGTCCAGCGCCTCGATCTCCTGCAGCGCCTCCGGCGACAAATGGTTTTCCTCGGCCCGGCGCTTGGTGTTGACGTCGATCCGCTTTTCCACGGAACGGACGGATTCCAGGTAATCGTCGAGCTTCGCCTGATCGTTTTTACCGACTTTGTTGCGGAGGTCCTTTGCGTCCTGGGCGACGAGGTCGAGGATGCTGCGGTCGTCCGCGGGGTTGCCCGACCCGCCGCGTGCGGGGCGGAAGAGCCGGTCGAACGCGAGGCGCGGGTTGATTTCCTTCGCCACGGGCGTCGTCGGCGTGCTCCAGGAGATGTGCGAGCCGTAGAGGCGCGTGTAGCCGACGTTGGTGTCGATGCCGGTGGTGACCGGCTCGATACCCAGCTCGAGCGAAGGCAGGGCCGAATCCTTGCCGACGCGTTGGGCGATAAGCTGGTCGATGGAGACTCCGCCGCTTCGGAGGTCCTTGCCGGTGGTCTTGGTGATGGTGGTGCCGGTGAGAAATCCGCCGGTCTTGACGTAGTGCCCGTCCCCGCCGAGCGCCCCGGCGTTCATCAGTTCCGACAGCACGAGGATCTCGCTTTTGAAATCCACCAGGGGAGCAAGCGTCGGCGAAAGCTCGAAATCCTTTCCCACGCCCTTGGGCGCCCAGGCGTCGGCGTTCACGCCGTTCGCCATGTAGAGCACGGCCATGCGTACGGGATGCGCCGGCTTCGGGCCATCCGACGAGCCAGCGGGCACCGCTTCCGCCCCCACGCGCCGCGCCATCGCATCAAGCAACGGCAGCGCCATCGCTACCCCCGCGCCGCGGAGCATCGTTCGTCGGGAAATGTTCCAGGATTTGTCGGCCATCGCTTTATTCTACCAGTTCGCCAATTCAGTCGTTGCCCGTACGGAAACCCTCCTGTGACACGGGCGTCCCGCCCGTGCGGGAATTGTCGTATACGGAAAATGCAGTTCGCAGGCTCAAAATGATTACGGCACGGGGGGACGCCCGTACCACGACCAAGCCCGGTTCTCACTCCTTCGCCGCCACCTCATTCCGCCGATACCGAAACGGATAACTCTTCACCACGCCCGCC
>JAQGHP010000069.1 GCA_028288775.1 Phycisphaerales bacterium
CATTGATCCCGTCACGGTCCGCGCAACCGCGTGGCTCACCAAGCTCTCGGCGGAGGATTTCCTGGTCAGCAGGGACGGCAGCTACAGCGGCGTCTTCTGCTTCGCGCGCGATGGCGTCGATCCGCATCTTTTCCTAAAGGACGTGCAGGCGGCGCTGACGGAGCTGGCACCGTCCGATGTCTTCGCGATCGGCGGTCCCACCGCCTTCCAGTGCGCGATGGATGAATGGAGTCAGGACCGCCTGCCGCTGATCCTGACCGCAATCGTGTCGGCGGGCGGAGTGATGCTGCTGGCCGTCACCGGGAGCCTCCGCATCTCCGCAACGGCGATCGCCGCCATAGTGCTCAGCCAGGTCATTTTTATGGGAGCGGTTTGCCGCATGGGCATCCCCCTCGACATGAGCCTGGCGCTCGTGCCGCCGATGATGACAGCGATGGGGTTTTCTTACGCCGCTCACCGCGCGCTGCGGCGGAACTCCGTGGCCGTGCTGATCACCTGCGGCCTGGCCGCCGCCGTGGGAATTGCAAGCTACGCGACCGCGGACCTCAAACCGGTGCGGCACTTTGCGCTGGCCGGCGTGCCGGGGCTGTTGCTGGTCTGGCTGATCGTGGTGACGCTCGTTTTCCCCGACGCCCACGCGCGCCGGCGGCGCGTGGGATGGATGAGGACGTGCCGCAATCTGGCGTTCGCGATCAATATGCGCTACCGGCCCATGATCGTGATTTCGGGAGTGGCCCTCACCGCAGTCGGCGTCTGCCTTGCACCGTTTCTTCGGGTGGAGTCCAACCCGCTTCAGTTCTTCCCGAGCCATTCAAAAATCGCCCGGGATTTTGACACGCTAAACCGGCGGCTCACGGGCATGCTCCCGTCGCAGGTGGTCGTCGGCGATCGCAACGCCGACGCGGCGTCCATGCTCGCCGCCACTCCGGGAATGCGAAAGGTTTTGGACATCACGCCCTGGGTGGGCGGGAGCGGCCGGACCTTCCTCTGCCTGGCGGACAACGACGCCGTGGAATCGCTTGCGCGCCGCGTGCCGGCGTGGCAGCTTTGGGCGGACCGGCATCGGACGACGCTTTCCTGGCACGGCGTCGCCGCTCAGATCCATCGCTCGGGAACCAGCATCCGCAAGCTGGCAATGGAGTCGGTGCCGTCGATGGCGATGTTAATGGGAGCGCTGGTCCTGCTATTGTTTCGAAGATGGCGGCTGGCGCTGCTCGCCGCATGGATCACGCTCGTCCCCATCGGAATGCTGATCGTCGTCGCCGTGCTGTCTTTGTGGAGGCTTGACCCGATCACGCTGGTAATCGGATCAATCACCACCGGCGTCGTCGTGGACGACATGCTTCACCTTCTAAGCACATACCAGCGGCGGCGTTCGATGCGGCGCGCAATGATTGAATGCTGGAAGCCCTGCGTCGGCAGCTCACTGGCGGCGGCGGTCTGTTTTGCCCTATTCACCCTCAGCCGCTTCGGCCCGACGGCGCAGTTCGGGTTGCTTATGGCGCTGGCCACGATATTCGCCATGCTAACCAATCAACTGCTGCTGCAGGCCGTGATCACAAATCACCGGCAGTCTCTTAAGGAGAAAAATAGAATGTGGGCGACTTCATGTCCGCATTTAATAAACGGGGACTTGCCGCGTCGATAAAGCCAACTTTAGGTAGTGCGGAGCAAAGGGACTCCCTGGCATTCGTATGGACCTGAACGCCTTCACCGTGGGCGAGATCGCCTGCCTTGCGAATCGCGGTGCGGAAAAACCGCGAGCCGCGAAGGTGCGGAGATAGCCGCGAGGAAATGCGGGGAGATGACGCCATAGATGGACACAGATGAACACGGATGGGGAAACGTTTAACGTGACATGGACGTCCCGCCCATGCTTAATGCGTCGAGAGTTTCAGGGAAATTTTGTCGCCGATGCTTTGGCAATCTAACACACCAGGCACGGGCGGGACGCCCGTGTCACGTTGGAGCAAAGTAGGGTGGGTGTACTCGCCCACCATTTCGATCGGTCGGCCCCTCGTCGCAAGAAAACGGTGGGCGAGTACGCCCACCCTACATGTCTTATCTGTGTTCATCTGTGCCCATCTGTGGCGACGCTTCCCCGCATTTCTTCGCGGCTGTCTTCGCGCCCTTCGTGGCTTCACGATTTTGCCGGTGAGAGCGACGAAGTCCGGTAAACGCGGCGGAGCACCGCCTCCACGGGCGAGCCGCCCGTGCCACGGGAAATACGCCGCAGGCATTGCACTCACCTCAAGAGGGGGCTTCGCTACAGCGCCTTCGCCGCGACGTCGCGCCACGCCGGGGCGACGTGCAGGCGGCGGAACATGAGCTGTTTGTTCAGCGCTTCGGGCAGGGGCGACATCGCGGCGAAGGGCGTTAGCTTCCCTGCCGCGTCGCGGACGAGGATCTCGCTTTGGGCCGTGGCCGGATCGCGGTGGTAGATCTCGTAGGGGGTGTCGAACGGCTCGTCGTAGAACAGGTCGTACGCCGGGTCGCCCCCCGCCGCGGCGACCGCGTCCTGGGCGCGGAGGAACGCGGCGCACGCGTCGGACTCGGCCATGTACGTCAGATCAATCGTCTTATAGAGCTGTCGGTTGAGCAGCCCGCGGCACAGCGCCGCCAGCGGTGCGTCCGCCGAGCGGGTCCAGGTCTTGAAGCAGTGGATCACCGACACGTCGTCGAGATCGGTGAATTCCTCGGTCGTCAAGCGCTGGCCCAGCAGCGCCTTGATGACCGAATGCTCGCGCGAAGGCCACGGCAGCCGGTCCTGCACGGCCAGGCGCTTTGCCCGCTGCAACGCCAGCTTCACCATCCCCTCCGCCGCCCGGACCACCTTGTGGAAATAGACGTTGCGGTACATGTGATACCGCGACTGCAAATACGCCTCGACCGCGCTGATGCCCTTGAGCGTCACCGCGAGCCGGCCCGAGCCCTCATCCACCGTCAGCGAGTGGAGCAGCCAGCCCAAATCATAATCCCCATAGCGGCTGCCAGTCATGAGGTTGTCGCGGAGCAGATAATCGAGCCGGTCGGCATCAAGTTGGCCGGCGAGAATGTCGCAGAACAGCCGACGCGGGCCCTCGCCCTGCAATAACGCCGCGACGCGGCCAGGCAGGGAAGCATCGTGACTGGCCAGAATGCGATGCACGTCGCTCGTGGAATCCTGCACGATCCGGCGAGTGAGCTTCTCGTGCTCGATCCCCCCCACCCGCTCGAACACATGACTAAACGGCCCATGCCCCAAATCGTGCAACAGCGACGCCGCCAGGCACGCCACTTCATCCGCCTCGTCGATGGCTATCGACCGCCCCAGCTGCGCGAGCATCTTCCGCGCCGTCTCCATCACCCCGAGGCTGTGGCTGTAGCGCGAATGGTCGGCGCACGGGTAAGCGAGGCTCGCCATGCCGAGCTGGCGAATCCGGCGAAGACGCTGAAACTCGACCGCGTTAACCAGCCGAAAAAGCAACGCGTCCGCCGGCCGCTCCATGCGGAAAGCGATGACATCATGCACGGGGTCGCGGATGATCTTCTCTGGCATTACAATGCACATCGTATCACGGGCGGACAAACACGGGAAAGCGAGGACTTGAATGTTGCGGGTTCCCATTTACTGCGCGGCGATTATCGTAACCCTGTTCATGATGGCTTCCACCACCAGCGCCGAAGACGCTCCCGATGAATCCGGCTTCTCCCTCAAGGACACGCCGGCGGATCATCTTGACGTCCTGCTCGACGGCAAAATCGTCGCGCGCTACATGTACGCCCACGACACCTCCACCCCCGCCCGCCAACAGGAAACGTACAAGCCCTACCTCCACGTCTTCGACGCCGAGGGAAAGGCCCCCATCACGCAGGGCGCAGACGGCAAGCTCTACCCCCACCACCGCGGCATCTTCGTCGGCTTCATGAAGATCGGCCTGAGCGGCAAGACCTACGACCGTTGGCACATGAAGGGCGGCGACATCGTTCACCAGAAATTCGTCGAGAAGCGATCCGGGCCGGGCCAGGCGTCGTTCACCTCGCTGACCCGTTGGGAAGACGAGGCGGGTAATCCTGTCGTCGCCGAGGAGCGCATCTTCGCTATCCGCCAGGGGCCACCGCCCTTCCGCCTGCTGATCGATTGCACGTCCCGGCTCTACGCCCCCGCGGGCGACGTCACGCTCGACGGCGACCCCGAGCATTCGGGCGTGCAATACCGCCCCGCCGGGGAGGTTGACCCGAAACAAACGGTCTACTTCTTCCCCGTCGCGAACCCGGATGCCCACAAAGACCTCGACTACCCATGGGTCGGCGAGTCCTACACCCTGGGCGCCAAGCGCTACAGCGTGGTGGACATCAACCACCCGGAAAACCCCAAGGGCACGCTCTTCTCCGCCTACCGCGATTACGGCCGCTTCGGCGCGTTCCCCAAGGCCGCGATCGCGACGGGTGAGTCGCTGGTGTTGCGGTACCGCTTTCTCATCGCGGATGGGGAAATGCCCGAAGCGGAGGTGATCCAGAAGTCCGCCGACCAGTTCACCAGCGCCCGCACCCCGAGCGAAACGCCGAAGGTGACCTCAAAGCCGGCCGAGATGTCCAAACCCGCGGAGCCCAAGGCGAAGTGAGCGTGCGCCCTTGTGGTGCAGCCTTTCAGGCTGCAATTGCAGGCTAAAAGCCTGCACCACCAGATACAAATCGCGCACGGTAGATTTTGGGACGTGGGCCACGAAGCGGCAACTTCCCCCGCTTCGCGGTTTCGCCGATATGATTAGGCACCGACGAAAGACTGCCCATGCGACTCAAATCCCTGAACCCAATCGTGCTTGCCGCGACGTGCATGGCGTTCGTAGCAATCGCAACCGCCGCCCCGGCTGACAAAAAGGAACCGGCCCACGCCCGCAAGGAAGTCAGCATCGCCAACCTCGCCTACACCCCGGCGACACTCAAGATCCACGTCGGCGACACGGTAGTCTGGACCAACAACGACGACCGCGACCACACCGTCATCGCCGCAGATGGCTCGTTCAAATCCCCGAACATCAAATCCGGCCAGACCTACGAATACACCTTCACCAAGGCGGGGAAGTTCAGCTACGGGTGCATCTATCACCCGCGGATGAAGGGAACGATTGTGGTGGAATGAAACCGCCTTTGACGTGCGAATTCGGCGCGCGGGGGAATTGAATGCAAAATGACATGAAGCTGATCCTCCTCACCGCGTAGCGGTCGGTCCGAAGGTCCACCCTGCCGCCGCTCCCCATTTGAAGTTTGCGTTTCGCGTTGGGCCTCAGGTTTGGTGCGCTTCTTACGCCCCTCCGGGGCTGGTTGTTTTTGCTACGATTGAACCACGGCTCGCGCCGTGGGCTAAGGTCTTTCGGCCCTCCGGGGCTGGATGCGCGGAGCGTTTTCGGTCGCCCGAACCGTATCCGCCAACGCAGCGGCCCGGGTCGAATCTCGACCCGGGCCGTCTTCATCTTGCGTCGGCGCGTTTCGTCCACGCGCCCGAATATCCAGCGAAACTTACTTGCTATCCGCCGGCTTCTCCGTCGCCGCGGCGACTTCGCCGGTGTGTTGCTGGCGGTCCAGCGCTTCCAGCGGACGCACCCAAATGTTGCGATACCGCACGGGGTTGCCATGGAACTGCAAGCCCAGCGGCCCCTTGGCGGGGAAACTGCTCGGCGGCTGCTTGGCGACGATCATGTGGCCCGTCGGCCCTTCGATGCGCTGGTGGTCCTGCGTCAGCACGCCGTTGTGAAGCACCGTCACGTTCGCCGGCTCCACGAGCTTGCCCTCCGCGTAGCGCGGGGTGTGGAAGACGATGTCGTACGTCTGCCATTCGCCCGGCGGCCGGCAGGCGTTCACCTGCGGCGGGTATTGCCCGTACACCGCGCTGCACTGCCCATCCGGATACGTCGGGTTCTTGAAATTATCGAGAACCTGCACCTCGAAGAGCCCCATCAGGAACACGCCGCTGTTCCCGCGGCCCTGGCTGTCGCCCTGTGCGGGCACCGGCTCGGCCCACTCGAGGTGAACCTGCACGTCGCCGAACTTTTCCTTGGTCTCCAGGTTCTTGGGGCCGTAGGAGAGGGCCGCGCCGTCCACGACCTTGAACGTGGGATCGCCCCCGCCGGAGGATTGCCAGGCCGAGAGGTCCTTCCCATCGAATAGCACGATGGCATCAGAGGGCGCAGTGCCCGGCTTTTCGGGCGTGCTGACCGTGCCGGGAGTGACGACCGGCGGAACGGGCCGGCTCATGTCGTGGACCGTGTACTTCGACCAGGGCTGCTGCGGCCCATGGTGTTCCTCCGCGGCCACGGCCAAAATCCCGGCCAGACCGACGCCCGCCGCACACGCGAAACGGGCGGCTTTGCTGCTGATGAATGACTTCATGGAAAGAATCTCCTCTACCCTGAGGGTGAATGGGAGAGACATCTTAACGGAGAGTCGGGTTTTGTCGCATAGGCCGGGCAAGGAATTCCCGAACGGGCGGAGTGGGGAAGAAACCGCGATGGCGGAAAGGAGAATAGACGATTAGGTTTAACCGGGCGCAAAGGGCGTGCCGAACGGGATTGGTTGCGCCCCGCAAAACTATTTGCGTCCCGTTTTATCTCCACGCGCTTCCACGAACTGTCGTCGCGGATTGCCGCCGTTATGAAGGCGACGCCGCAGTGGCGGCGAGTAGCGGTATTTCCACGGTAAACGACGCGCCGCGGCCTGTTCCCATACTTGCGGCCGAGATCGTCCCGCCGTGACGTTCGACTATGTCCTTTGCAATTGAAAGGCCCAGCCCCAAGCCGCCGTGCCTGCGGGTGAGCGTCATGTCGCCTTGGGAAAAGCGGTCGAACACCCGGGGCAGATACTCCGGGCTGATCCCTTCGCCGTTGTCGGTCACGGCGAATCGGACTTTGCCCCCGTCGCATGCCAGGCCGACTTCAACACGGCCCCCGGCGGGAGTGAACTTCAGGGCGTTGGTCACGAGGTTGGAGACCACCTGCGCGAGCCGCGCCGGGTCGCCCAGGACCATGGCGCACGGGGCGGACGATAGTTCGAGGGCGATGTCATGCGAGCGGGCGCCGGGCCGCGCGACTTCGACCGCCGACCGCACCACCGTCGCCAGATCGATCGGCCGCTTCTCCAACCGCATCCTGCCGGCCACGATGCTGGAGGTGTCCAGCAGGTCCTCGACGATTTGCCTCTGGTCTTCGGCACACTCGATGATTTTGTCCAGGGCCGCCCGCCTTCTGTCCTCAGTGAGAGTGCCGGATTTGAGCAGTTTGGACCAGAGCATTACCCCCCCGAGCGGGGTGCGCAGCTCGTGGGAGACGGTCGCCAGGAACTCGTCTTTGGCGCGATTCGCCGCCTCGGCGCGTTCCTTCTGGGCATCGGCGCGGATTTGCGCACTGCGGAGGCTGCCCCCCAGCACGCTAATGAGCGCCCCTTCGGCCAGGAACTGAAAGAGACGCATGCAATCGGACGAGGAACGGATGGAGAAGTCATTCACCGGCGAAAGGAAGAAATAGTCGCTGACAAATGCGGAGGCGACGGTGGCGAGCAGCCCCGACGCCAGCCCGCCGTACCATGCGGCGAACATGACTGCCGCGAAAAAGCCCAGCGCCGCCTCGTCCTCCCGGGCCAGCGGCCGAAGCGCGAGCTTGATCCCCGTGGCCACCGCCACCCCGGCCAGGGCCACAATGAACCGATAAGGCCTGGGACCCCACGACATTCGCGGCCATAGGCGACGGGAAACGGACCCGGCCGCCTCCGGCGCTCCAACTTGCTCATGCACCCAACTCAGCGACGTGATTTCCATGGGGCAGCTCCCATCCCCCGCGCCTTCCGTTATCGTACACCTGCCTGAAGAAAGAAGTGATGTAGAAATAATCGAAATATCCATAGCTATCAAATCGATGGGGCCGCCCCCGCTTTCCGGGCAAGTAGCAGCGGATATCGTAGCAGCGGATACCGGCCGTCGGTAGATCCGGCCCCGCGAAGGCGCCCGTCGTGGCGTCGATCTGATGAATGCCGCCGTTGAGCACCCACAATCGATTCGAGTTTCCGAATTGCAACTCAGCCGGGTTACCCCCAGGCGAGGTGAGGGGCGAGAGCGTGGTAAGCGTGCTGGTGTTCGGCCGTGCAATGAAGCTGGACCGGAGTTCGCGACGGGGAGGGAAACGGGGACGGGGGAGGGAAACGGGGACGCAGCTAATTAAAAACGAACTGCGTCCCCGTTTCCCTCCGTTTCCGTTTCCCTTCCTGGCCAGTTGGACTTGGGACTAAGCAGCCTGTCTATCCCCGGCCCGATCGGAACAACACAGCGCTCGAAAGAACGAAAACGAAGCAGGCCGCGAGAAACAAGAGTGCCCTTTTTCGTGATCGGCGTCCTTCGGGCGTCAGCAGAGAGGGATGCAGCAAAATGTTGTAAGGTGCTCCCCGTCGGCGGGACAGCGTAACCCCGGGTCGGCGCTGGGCGATGCACAGACCGATGGACGCGACGTAGCCGCACCATGAGAGCACCGCTGCAAATACACACAATCCCGTGAGGACCCTCATATCTTTACCTCGCCGGAATTGCACCGCATTCCGGGCACCTCTCCGGCGTGGCGCGGAGGTCGTAGCCGCATGCGGGGCAGAGGCCGGCCCTCGTGGCCCGCCGGCGGCGAGATGAATTCCGAAGCCACGCACAAGGCAGAATCGCCGTGACTCCGGCCGCCGCGGCATGGGGAATTGATGCCCACGAGTCGCCGCCATCGCGATGAAAATAGAAGCCATGCCACTCGCCCGGCCAGCGATCATCGGGCTGCCCGAGGAGCGGAGCGGACTGAATTTCGTTTACGGGCGCTCCGCAAGGATTTTCCATCAGCCACCACCCGGCGTCCTTCCCGACCGCAGTTTCCGAATAGTGCCGCAGCGCGATCCGTCCGTGGACTGATTCTCCATAAACGAAGTAGCGCCAAACCCCGAGCGGCTGCGCTGTCGCCCTGCGATCCCCGAACGAAAATGAATCCGCCCACCAATGGCTCCGTACCCAAAGCCCGCACGTCGCCACGCACAACACCAGTGATAGCGCGGAGAGGAACGTGAAGTCGCGGCGGCGCATGGGGGGATGATACCCGAGGCCGCAGTTTTGTGCGGCGGACGCGGTAGGATGCCGAGGTGCGCGACATATAAGGCTCCCTTCAGAGCGCGGTCCTACTCTTACTCTTAATCCTACTCTTTAGCGGTTACAGTGCGTCCATGATGCTCCTTCGAACTTGGATGATCGGTTTCTTACTGGCCCTGCTATTGGCCGCGGGTGGGATGGCGCGCGGGGCGGCGGAAATTCCTGTAGCCAGCCCTGATGCCCTTGCGGCCGCGGGGGGCGACTGGCTGGTCAGCTCGGTCGCTTGCAAGGCTGGGGCGTATCGGGATGCGCAGGGGCAGCACGTCATTCTGACAAATGGCCTTGTCCGCCGCACGTGGCGCGTCACGCCGGGCGCGGCGACGGTGGGGTTGGAGGACCTCATGACCGGCACGTCGCTACTCCGCGGGGTGAAGCCGGAAGCGCGGCTGGAGATCGATGGACATGTCTATGACGTCGGCGGGCTGGTGGGGCAAAATGACTATGCGTACCTGACGCGCAAGGCTGAAGAGCGACTCGCCGCCAATCCCGCGGCCATGAAGCTGGTCGGCTGGGAGACGGGCAAGACGCAGGAGCGACTGGCGTGGAAGCGCGTGCGGCATCACGATAGCGCGCTGCCCTGGCCGCCGCCGGGCGTTTCTTTGCGGCTGGATTTTGGGCCGGGGGATGCCCCCGCGCGAAGTCCTGCCATGCCATCGGGGCTGCGCGTCAGCGTGCATTATGAGATGTATGACGGCATCCCACTAATGGCCAAATGGGTGGAAGTCCGCAACGGCGGAGAGAAGGACGTGCGGCTCAATACCTTCACCGTCGAAATTCTCGCGGCGGTGGAGGCCGAATCGGCGGTCGATGCGCGCGAACGCTGGGAATACCCGGCGCTGCACGTCGAGAGCGACTACGAATTCCGCGGCATGGACCCGGCCACCGCCGACCGGACGACCCATTGGCTGTCCGACCCGCAGTACGGCACGCAGGTGAATTACGAGGGCAAGACGCCGTGCCTTTTGGAATCGCGCCCGCCGATCGGGCCGGACGCGATCATCGCGCCCGGGCAGACGTTCACGACGTTCCGCACGTTCGAGCTGGTGCAGGACGGGACCGACCGCGAGCGCCGGGGATTAGCCGTGCGGCGGATGTACCGGACGCTTGCGCCGTGGGTCACGGAAAACCCGATCATGATGCATCTGACTTCCACCGACCCAGCTACCGTCCGCCGGGCGGTCGATCAGTGCAAGGAGGTAGGCTTTGAGATGCTGATCCTCTCCTTCGGCAGCGGGCTGAATCTGGAGAGCGACGAGGCGGCGTACATCGCCCATTTCAAGGAACTGGCCGATTACGCGCGTGAGCGGGGCATCGAGATGGGCGGGTATTCGCTGCTGGCCAGCCGACGCGTGAGCGACGCGGACGACGCCATTAACCCCAAGACTGGCAAGCCCGGCGGCGCGATCTTCGGCGACTCCCCCTGCCTGGGCAGCGCGTGGGGCCAAAGCTACTTCAAGCGGATCGACGGGTTCCTGCACGGCGCGGGCTTCGCGCTACTCGAACACGATGGCTCGTATCCGGGCGACGTGTGCGCTTCCACCAGGCACCCCGGCCATCGGGGGCTGGAGGATTCGCAGTGGACGCAGTGGAAGCAGATCACGGACTTTTACGCGCGCTGCCGAGCGGATGGCATCTACCTGAACGTGCCGGATTTCTACTTCCTGTGCGGATCCAACAAGGTTGCCATGGGCTATCGCGAATCGAACTGGAGCCTGCCGCGGGAAGAGCAGCTTATCCATGCCCGGCAGAACATGTTCGACGGGACGTGGGAAAAAACGCCGAGCATGGGATGGATGTTCGTGCCGCTGGTGCAATATCAGGGCGGCGGCGCGGCCGCGACGATCGAGCCGCTGTCGGAACATCTCGACGCGTACGAGGCGCACCTGGCCAACTGCTTTGGCTTCGGCGTGCAGGCGTGCTACCGCGGCCCGCGCCTCTACGACACGGAAAAGACAAGGGACGCGGTGAAGAGTTGGGTGGATTTCTTCAAAGCCCATCGCGACATTTTGGAGTCGGACGTGATCCACCTCCGCCGACCGGATGGGCGAAATTGGGACGGCGTTCTCCACGTCAACCCGCGGTTGAAGGAGCGCGGGCTGGCGATGATTTATAATCCGCTGGCTGAGGCGATGGACGTGACGATCGAGCTTCCGCTGTATTACACAGGATTGACCGGAACCGCCGCGGTGGCCGAACGCGGCGTGGACCCAAAGCGTTGTCCGCTCGACCGGGCGGGGAAGGTCAAGTTGCCGGTGCATCTGGAAGCGGGCGGCCGCACATGGTTCGTGATCACGGCGGCGGGCGAAGTGAAGGAGGCGGCCCAGTGAGAGGGCATCGTGAAAGTAGGCGTTGCGGGGCCGCGCCGCGGTTGGTAGTGTTTCGTCTGTTGGTATTGAAACCAACTGGGCGCTGTTTACCCAGAGAGGCGTTGGCATGTCTCAATATTGGCGGCTGAAAGTCACGAAATACAAAGGCCTTTCCGCCCGCTGCGCGCCGGGCACGCATGAAGCGGTGGTCGATACGATCGCCCGCCACAATGTCCCCCGCGGCAAGCTGCTCGACCTGGCGGCGGGAACGGGGGCGTTGCTCGCACGCCTGCAAGACTCCGGGTTTAAGGACGTGCGGGCGGTTGAGTTGGACGTGGATTCATTTCATCTGCCGGGCGTGAAGCCGCTGTCGGTCGATTTGAACACCGATTTTTCCCGGACGTTTGACGGGCAGTTCGACGTGGTCACGGCGGTGGAGATCATTGAGCACCTGGACAGCCCGAGGCACTTTCTCCGGCAGATCTGGCAACTGCTCTCGCCCGGCGGGTACCTGATGGTCTCGACTCCCAACATTGGGCATTGGGTGGGGAGATTGCGGTTCGCCGCTCAGGGCGAGCTGCGCTATTTTCGCGAGGGCGATTACCACCACCAGCGGCACATCTCGCCAATCAACCACACGCACATGCGGCTGATGCTGCGGGAAATCGGATTTGATCTGATCGATTACCGCACCGCCGGGTCATTTTATGGGCCGTTGAAAAGGATTGTTACTGCGCCGGTGACCGGGTTTTTCAGGGCGCTTCAGGGGCCGCATACGACGGGTGACGTGAACATTTACCTGGCGCGCAAGTCGCAGCCGGACGATTCGTCGGCGGGGCGAAGCTCGACCGTGTACGTACACCGGCACGATCGCACCCCGAAGGAACCCGTCGCGGAAGCGGCATCGGCGCGTTGAGTGGCAGTTTCGGACGCTCAACCGTGACACGGGCGTCCCGCCCGTGCTAGCCGGATGTCGGTGTAAACGCCTGTGTTCTAAATTATCGACTCCGCAAGCGTCAAGCATGGGCGGGACGCCCATGTCACGGTTGAAATTCTTAAATTACTTCTGGGTGCCTCTTACTATTTCTTGTCATTGCCATCCATCGTGATAGGGGCACGTTCGTCTAGCTTGGTGCGGCTGCCGTGTTCCTTGAGGTCGTCGGGGGCTATCTGGTTGGCGCGGACGAAGGGCTTGTTCGTCGGGGTTCCCTTGAGGACGCGGTAATTGTCCTCGACGCGGATGTCCTTGAGGTTCGGGCCTTCCACGTGGACGGGAACATCCTTGCCTTCGGAATCGACCCGGTTGTAGCGGACGAGGACATCGGAGGAGCCTTCGTTGATCTGGAACCATGCGCCGTCCATCAGGCGGTTGGCCTCGAGGACGACGTGGGCGACATGGCCCTTCAGCAATTCGATGGGAGTCATCGCGCGGTGGTCGC
>JAQGHP010000769.1 GCA_028288775.1 Phycisphaerales bacterium
GCACCCAGCGACCCTCGAAAATTTTTGCGAGAGCATGCCACTTTTTCCTCAGCAAAAAGAGCTAAAAAATCGTTCCGAACCCGACCTCTTTTCGGTGCCCATCGTATGCCTGTTGTGATTGCCACTCTTGGCGCAATCGGAGGAGTATGACCGCCGTCGCGGTCGAGAATTTCTAACCTTTTTCAGGGAAACAAAGCACATGAAGCATTCGCCCACCAAGGGACAGGAAGATTCCGCGCGCACCTCGGTCCAAGCTTCACGATCATCGCGGCGGCCCAACGGCCGAGCCCGCCATTCGCAAACTCAGGCGGCGGCGCGCACCTCGACGCGATCTCTCATCGAAGCGTTGGACGCCCGCATGCTTCTTAGCGCCGCCCCCGCGGGATGGCAAGCTCATCCGGTCGCGACGCCCTACTTTTTCAATCACACCCCTGTCCAAACCGTGACGAGCCAGCCCGTGTCGCACCGCCACGGCCATCACGCGACCGCCAATTCCTCCGCCATCACCGCCGCCTATTCCGGCTCGGCAAGCGCCAGCGGCCTGACGCCCGCGCAGGTGCGGGGCGCGTACGGCGTCTCGGGTATCAGCTTCAATGGCATTACCGGCGATGGCACGGGCGAGACCATCGCCATCATCGACGCCTACGACGATCCCAACGCGCTGGGCGACTTGAACGCGTTCTCAAGCCATTTCAATCTTCCGGCCTTCAATTCGGGAACGGGAACGCCGACGTTTACCAAGCTCAACCAATCGGGCGGGACGGCGCTGCCCGGCACCGACCCTGCCGGGCCGTACAGCAGCGCGGGCGGCAGCGACTGGGCGCAGGAAACGTCCCTCGATATTGAATGGGCCCACGCCATTGCGCCCCAGGCCAACATCGCGCTCTACGAAGCGACCAACTCGAGCAGCCTCTTTTCCGCCGTGGCAACGGCCCGGCAGACGACGGGCGTGACGGTCGTGTCGATGAGCTGGGGCGGATCGGAATTCTCCGGCGAAACTTCCTACGACAGCACCTACTTCACCACGCCCGCCGGGCATGTGGGTGCGGGCGGCCGCGCGGGCGGCATCACGTTCGTCGCCTCCAGCGGCGACAGCGGCGCGTATAACTCCGGCACCACCACCGCCGCGGTCGAATACCCCGCGGCTTCGTCCAACGTCCTGTCTGTCGGCGGAACATCGCTTACGGTCAGCGGGAACAGTTACGTCAGCGAAAGCGGCTGGGGAAACGACTCCTCCAGCGGCACCTCGGGCGGCGGAGGTGGCGGCATCAGCACGCAGGAAGCGCAGCCCGCGTACCAAAGCGGGGTGGTCACGCAGACCACCGCCCACAGAGCCGTGCCGGATGTTGCGATGCTCGCCGATCCCAACACGGGTGTGCCGGTGTATGACTCCTGGGACTTCGGCGCATCGACGCCCTGGATCCCCGGCTACGAAGGCGGCACGAGCTTGGCCGCCCCTATGTGGGCGGGCCTCGTGGCCATCGGCGATCAGGGTCGCAATCTCAGCAGCCTCGGCTCGCTGGACGGCGCGACGCAGACATTGCCGACGCTCTACAAACTTCCCTCGTCTGATTTTCACGACATCACGACCGGCAACAATGGCTACGCCGCGGGCGCGGGCTACGACCTGGTGACTGGACGCGGGACGCCTGTCGCGAGCGCGCTCGTTCCTGCACTGGCCGGGGTGACGAGTTCCACGCCGACCCCGACCCCGAGCGCCCCGACGATCGGCTCCCTTTCCGCCAGCCCGACGGTCGTCGCGCCCGGCGGAACGCTGACGCTCACGGCCAGCGGAGTGAGCGACCCGAACGCGGGAGGGTCGGTGGCGCGCGTCGCGTTCTATCGCGAAAGCAACGGGGCCTCCGGCCTGCAAACTTCCGGCACCACCGACACGCTGCTCGGCACCGCCACCGCCGGCAGCAACGGCGTCTGGAGTCTTTCGGTTTCCACCAGCGGGCTTGCTGCGGGGACGTACACGTTCTACGCCGTCGCCACCGACAGCAGCGGCCTCACGAGCAGCCCGGCGACCGCGTCCGCGACCGTTCAAGCCTCGGCCAACTCCGCCGGGTACGTTCGCACCGATTCGACGACGCTGGGCAACTGGAAGGGCGTGTACGGCACGCAGGGCGAATACGTCGCGGGCGATTCGTACACCGCCGCTCCGTACGCGAGCATCAGCTCCAACGGATCCGTCTACACCTGGGCCTCCAGCAGCACGAGCGCCCAGAACCTTCTGCGGGCAAGCTCGGGCCGAATCGGCAGTATGCTTTATGCCTCCGGGCAACTGCAAGTCGGCGTGAACATCACGGATGGGCGGACGCACCGCATCGCATTCTATGTCCCCGCGTGGAACACCTACACGTCGCAGTACGAAACGGTCGCCGCGTTCGACGGAACCTCCGGCGCGCAGTTGTCCAGCCAGACCGTGAACAGCGGGACGGGCGGCAAATACGTCGTGTTCAACGTGAGCGGCAACGTGACGTTCACCTTCACACCGACCTCCGGCTACTACGGCGCGATCGGCGGGTTCTTCCTCGGGTGATCCGCGTACGGGAGTTCGAGGAGGCATTCGCCGCTCAGAACGCGGGTTGCAATCCAAGGGGTCCAACATGGGGGATGCCCGGCGGCAGTATCGCCCCGGGTGTTCCCCGCAGGGCCCTCGCGAGAGCCTTCCTACCGGACCCGTAATACGATGAGTCCGCCTGTCAATTACGAGCCTTCCCTTTACGAAAAACGAGACGTTCCCTCTCTCTGCCCCGCGCGATTAAAAAGCGGTTTCGGATTTTTCGTGGCACGGGCGGCCCGCCTGTGTTTTGCCGCTGGAGCGGCGGATTCATGGGCGGGCCGCCCATGCCACGGGATGGAAGACCGCATCTAAGAAGTGATCAGACGCGGTCGGCGATACGTAGGCGCAAGCGAGGGAACGTATGGCAATGCTCGACGGCAAGGCGGCGTTCATCACCGGCGGCGCGAGCGGGATCGGCAGGGCGACCGCGATCCGCTTCGCGCGCGAAGGGGCGGGCGTCGCCATCGCGGATGTGCCCGCGCAGGAAACCGAGGCCCGGCAGGCGATCGCGGAAATCGAGCGGGCCGACGGCAGGGCGGTCTTTCTCCCCTGCGACGTCTCGCAGCCCGCGCAGGTTGAGGACGCGATCAACCAGGCCGCGCGTACTTTCGGCCGTCTGGACCTCGTGTTCGCCAACGCCGGCATCAACGGCGTATGGGCTCCCATCGAAGAGCTCAAGCCCGAAGAATGGGACCAGACCCTGGGCATCAATCTCAAAGGCACGTTTCTTACGGTCCACTACGCAATTCCTCACCTCCGCCGTGCCGGCGGGGGCAGCGTCATCGTGTGCAGCAGCGTCAACGGCAACCGCACTTTCTCCAACGCCGGCGCGACCGCCTACAGCACCAGCAAGGCCGGGCAGATCGCGTTCATGAAAATGGCCGCGTTGGAACTGGCCCGTTACAACATCCGCGTCAACGCGGTCTGCCCCGGCGCCATCCGCACGAATATCGACGAAAGCACCCAGAAGCGCGACACGGAGAAAGTGGAAATCCGCGTGGAGTTGCCCGAAGGAAAGCCCGGCGTGCATCAGGGCCAGGGCGAGCCGCAAGACGTGGCGGACGTCTGCCTGTTCCTCGCGTCTTCGATGAGCCGCCACGTCTCGGGCGTCGAGATCTACGTGGACGGCGGGGCCTCGCTACTGAAATAGCAACCGGCCCACGGCCGGGCGCACCTCGCCTGCGGATACTCACGTCGTGGAGGACGCCGCCACACGGGCTAAGGACGAAATGAGAGACGGGAGGGTGCCGGACGCTTCTGGCGAACTGTCTTCGATTCCCTCCACCGGTACGCCGGGGGAGGGTTAGGGAGGGGGCCTGGAGGGTTCAAAGGTTGCAGAGTTCAAGGGGCATGAGCGCTTTGAACCCTTCAGCTCTTGAACCTCTGAACCTTCTCGCCCCAACCCTGCCCTCCCCCGGAGTACCGGAGGAGGGAGAATAGAGCTCCGCCGAAACTGTCACGCGCCCAGGGCGGATGCATTTTCGCGACTTTGGAATGGGGATTGCTTCCCCGCACATCTGTTCGCCGCGAGGCCCATGCCGCGTGTTCGGAGAGATGATTCGGGAAAACATACAAGGCGCAATCATGCTCTATCGCAATATTTTGATTACGGCAATTTCTCTCGCTTTTGCGATCACGCTTACCGGTTGCGGCAGCCAGAAGGGCAAGACCATCTTTACCGCGAGCCCCAACTCCGGCACGGTCGTCGGCGTCGCGCCCGACAGCGGTACGTACCTGCTTTTCACCTCGCTCAGTCCTAATCCCATCATGACGATCCATTTGAACCAAGGCGACAAACTTGGTTTCCAAAAGGCCGCCGATGGCCGAATCGAGGCGGTCTACCTCGATAAAACGTACGACCTCAATAAAGACACCGCCCAGGCCTACTGGAAACTCCAGGAATGATCGGCGGGGCACGATCGGCAACTGACGGGGGCAAATTGTTCAACGAGGCCTCGGGCCCGGAAGAGGTACGGACATGTCATGGTTCAAATCGTCACTATCCCTGTTCGCGCTCAGCGCGGCCCTCCTCGCGAGCGGCGGCTGCGGAATCCAATCGGGTAACACCGTCATGACGCAGGGAACCCGCAACGACCCCGTCATGGGCACCGCGCCCAGCACCGGAGAATACGCCCTCTACACCGCCACCGGCCTGAATGCCATTGCTACCGCCAAGGTGCGACAAGGTGATCCCCTGGGTTTTGCTCGCGGCAGCGACGGGCACTGGATCGCCGTCGCGGGCGAACAGCACTTCGACCTCCCACACGGCACCGCGCAGGCCTATTGGAAACTTCAATAGTCTGCCGGCATCCGCGAGCGGGGTGCTGGTGATTTATCGCATAGGAACTCCGGAAAGCGGCCGGCCACAACAGGATTCTCCCGGCGCGGGTAATTGTTCATACCCTCTTCCGGAGAACCCATGACACGCAAACGAAACCTGGCCGCCATCCGCAAAGCCCTGCTCGGCGCAGTTCTGCTCGGAACCCTCGGCGCAACCGCCTTCGCCGCCACCGGCGATCCGCAGATCAAGACGGACGACCCCTGGTACCCCGGCGAGCTGTCGTGCTCCACGTTCGATCGCCTCTTCAAGACCGAGGCCGAGGCTTACAAACGTGTCACCGGCCGAGACGTCGCCACGGACGAGGACAAGGCCCTGGCCGCGTGGCTCTGGCGGAACACGCACTACTGGCACGGCGAAGAAGGCCATCGCGATTGCTACACCCAGAAATTCGGCGGCGACAAGAATCGCGAGTACTGGACCGGCCTCTTTGCCGACGGCTTCGCCCTCTGCGGAACCACGCACGCCCAATGGTGCGCCGAGATGGACGCGCTACTGGGCCACGGCCGGTCGCGCGTCATGGGCGTCGCGGGGCACAATTCCTTCGAGGTGTACCTCACCGGCGGCGCGTACGGGACCGGCCGCTGGGCGCTGCTCGATCATGACATCTCCACCGTCATCTACTCGCCCGACGGCAAGCGGATGCTGTCTCTCCAGGAAATCGTCCCCGACGTGAAGCACCTTGCCGACCCCGCCTACGCGCCCGCCCGCGAGCACGGCTGGCACGTCTCGGGCCTGCATGACGACGACGCCCGCGGCGTGTACACCGAGGTCAACACCGCCGAGTATCTCGCCGGCTACGCCGGCGCGCCGCCGATGGTCCATCTCCGCAGCGGCGAATCGCTCCGTCGATACCTGCGACCGGGCCTCGACGACGGCAAGACGTTCGTCTTCTGGGGGCGCAATTTCAACGCGGACGGAATTCCCGGCCCCACGCGCGATCGCACGTGGGTGAACCAACCGGAGAAGATGTACAACTCCAAACGCGGCACCGGCTCGATGTCCGGCCGGGTGCGCTATGCGAACGCCGTGTTCGAGTACACGCCGAATTTCGCGGAGGGGACGTACAAGCAGGGTGTGATCGAAGAGGCCGGCGATCACGTCACGTTCGAGTTTTATTCGTCGTACATCATTGCCGCGACGCCCGCCAACAATGGCACGTTTGGCGTCTACGACCCCGGCAGCTCCAACGGCCTGGTGCTCCACGGAAAGGCCGACTGCCCCGTGCAAATCTCCGTCGATCAAGGCAGGACCTGGCAGGATGCCGGCGCGATGCGCGATGGCTTGGATCTGACCGACCGCGTGAAAGGATACCAGCAGTATTTCCTGCGCTTCGGTGCCGGCGCAGCGGCTCTGAAAGACGCCGGCCTTTCCTGGCGAACCGTCTGCCAGGCGAACGTCGCCATCATTCCCCATCTGCACGACGGCGACAACGCCATCACCTATCTCGCCTCCGGCCATGGAGTCGTCGCCGCCGGGCCATTTCTGGATCAGGCCCAGACGCACGTAGTGGACGGCAAGATGGGCTCGAAGGCGGTAACGCTGGAGCTGGCCGCCCCGCGCAGCGCGACGCCCCTGACGGTGTACGCCGCGGCGTGGCAGGGCTCGGGCGTGCCGCCGGAACCGGTTTCCTACAACATCGATTACTCCACGGACGGAGGCTCGACTTGGCAGCCCATAGTAAAGGATTGGAAAATCGAGCGCCGGGAGCCCGAGCCCAGCGACTTCTGGAGCCAAAGCTTCACGTGGGGCCAGGCCGACCTTCGAGGCACTTCAGCCGGCAAGCCCGTCCGAATCCGCTTCTCCAACAACGGCGGAAAGACCTTCCGCAAAGTGGAAGCCTATCTCGTCTACGAAGAAAAGGATGCCACCGCGGTCGACGTCACCTTCGCCTGGAAATCCGGCGAAGGCGAAGTAAAAACCGCCACCCACCGCTACGCTTCCGCCGCCGGTGCCGAGGACGCGACCTGGCATTTCAACCCGGGCGAAAAAGTACAGACGGTTTGGGTGGAGGTTAAATCGAAGTAGGCTCGGGCTTACAACACCCGCAATGGATTTGCGCATTTTCGCGAACCGGGAAACCACTTACAGCGAAAACGGCCCCCGCCTTGGCGGGGGCCGTTTCTGGTTCGGATAGTGTTCTTCACACTCACCTGGCAATCGCATTATTCAGGACGCTATTGTAGATGCCCTGAATCGTTTGCGCGGTGCGTTCGATGGCGAAATTCTGCCGAACCCAATCCGGCCCCCGTGCCGCGAGTCGTTCGGCCAGTTCAGGGTTTTCCAGGAGGCGGATAATCGCCTCTGCCATGGCGGTATGATCGTCCATTGGGATGAGGAGGCCGGTGTCGCCGTCGCGGACGATCTCGGGGATGCCGCCGCCGTTGGTCGCGATGACCGGTTTTCCCGCGGCCATTCCTTCGATTACGACCTGGCCGAACGGCTCCCCGAGGGTTGAGGCATGTACCAACATGTCCAGAGCCGCCAGGCGTTCGGGAATGTTTTCGCAAAAGCCCGTGAACTCGATTGAATCCTGCAGGCCCAGCTCGACCGTCATGTCGCGGACGCTTTGTTCGTAGTCGCGCTCCGCGAAGAGCGCCGCGCCAATGATCTGAAAGCGCACGTCGCGGAAGCGTTCGAGCACCTTCGCCGCCGCCCGGATGAACACGTGCTGGCCCTTCCAGGGACTGATGCGGCCGACGAGTCCGATGACCGGCCGATCCTCGGGAAGCTGCGGGCCCATGAGACCGGCCCACCGCTGGGCAAGGCCGTCGTGAACGACATGCATCCGCGAGGAGAGCTCTATTCCCGAGGGCACTGCCGTCCCGTTCAGCGGCCTGTCGCGGCTAAGCGTGCGAAGCGTGGCCGCGGAGTTTGCGATCACGTAATGCGGCAGCACGCGGCTGAGCCATCGAAAAACTTTTGCCGCCCTGGGGGGCAGGTAGTCGTCGTCGATGCGGTCGCGCACGTGCCAGATTAATTTCCTTCGCGCGAGCCGGGCCGCGATCCCGCCGATCACATCCGCCTTCAGCGAATTGGTGTGGACGAGGTCGATGTCGTGCGCCTTGATGAATTTCGCCAACCGGCGAACGTAGGCGAGGGTCGTCAACACCGCGCCCGCACGGAGGAAAATCCCTGCGCCTAGCGAGTCCTTACGGGTGTTCACGACGCCGGCAGCCAGCGGCAGTATGTGCGTCTCAATGCCTGCCGAGGTGAGCTTGCCGAACAGCGGGCCGTCGGAGCAGAGCAGGACGATCGGCATGTAGCGGCTCTGATCGAGATGCCGGACGAGATTGAACAGCGCAATTTCCCCTCCGCCAAGGCTCGCGGTGTGATCCACGAAGAGAATTCTGGCCGGCCGAGTGCTCACGCTCGCCCCCCGGCTGCCGCATGCGGCATCGAACGGCCCGCCTTCAAACGCGGCGAAGCGCATACGCGGCGGTAAATGTCGGCCATCCGTGCCGCAACCCGCTCCCACGTGTAGTGCTGATTCACTTGCGAACGCCCCGACATGCCCAGACGACGCCCGAGCGCCGGATCAGCGGCCAGTCTTGCGATCGCCGCGCCCAGTTCCACCGGGCTCCTCTCGGAGACGATGATCCCGCCTTCCCCGACGACTTCCGGGATCGCCCCCGAACGGCTCGCAACGGCCGGCGTTCCACAGGCGTGCGCCTCAATAATCACCCGGCCGAACTGCTCCTTCCAGCGCGCCGTGGTGCGCGAGGGAAGCACAAGGCAGTCAAGCGCGTTCATCACCTGCGGCAACTCCGAGAGCGGCCTGGGCGGCAAAAACCCAACGCGTGACGCGACACCAAGAGCGTTCGCACGGCGTTCGAGCTCCGATCGAAGTCCGCCCGACCCGACGAAAAGCAGGTTCACTTCCGCCGGGCAGTGGGGGAGCGCGTCCACCATGTCTGTCAGCCCCTTCTCTTCGACCAGGCGGCCGACGTACCCGGCGACGAATCCGCCCAATCCCAACTCGCGACGGCACGCCTCCCGATCCATGGGACAAAAGAGGGCGGCGTCCACCCCGTTCGGCACGACCTCTGCCGGGCCTTCATAGCCGTGGGCGCGGAGCACACCGATCGCTTCGCGATTGCGTGCCACGGCGTGGTCGGCGTGGCGAAGCGTATACGCGCGGAGTCGTTCGAAAGGAGGCGGGAGCTTCTTGTCAATATTCTGCTCGGTCTCGGAAACGATCCGCGCGCCGGGCAAGAGACGGTTCCTCAGCCGGCACGCGTGGGCGCTCACCAATCCCCACGGCTCTTCCCAGAGGTCGATCACGTCAGGTTGAAACCCGCGAAGCAGCGCCGCCAAGCCGGGGTACCAGTGCAGGTAGTTTTGAGCCGGCCCGAGCCAGGGCAAAAGTGGCCGCCGGATGGCGAAGCTGAACGAGGCGTCCTTCTCAATATCCGGCCCGCGCCACGCGCCATAGTGCTTCCAGCGCGAAGGCGACAGGACGCACAGTTCCATCCCGGGCAATTTGCCCAGCAGCTGCGCCCTGGGCTGCCCTTCGGTCCGCGATTGGCAGGTGTGGGAAATTAGCAGGACTTTCATCGGGCGTCCCCGCAACTTCCGTACACTCCGATCACGTCGCGCGCCATGCGGTCCACCGTGAAAAGGTTTTCAAAGCGCCTCCGCCCGGCCATCCCCATGGCGGTGCGCTGCGCCGGATCACCCAGGAGTTGCTCGATCGCATTTGCAAGGGCCGCGGGGTCCGATGCCGGCACGAGCAGTCCCGTGCGGCCATGCTCCACGATCTCCAGCGGCCCGCCCGCCGCCGTCGCGATGACCGGCTTGCCGAGCGACATGGCCTCCAACAGCACGAGCCCGAACGGCTCGGCAGTGCTCGGCAGCACAAATACGTCGCATGCCGCGATCAATGAGAGCACGTCGGTCCGAAAGCCCAGGAATCGCGCCGCCCCATTCAATCCGAGTTGCCGTGCCTGGTCTGCCAGGGCCTCGCGCTGCGCCCCGTCGCCGGCGAGAATGCAGGTTGCGTCCGGGCGGGCCCGTACGACCAACGCCATGGCCGAGACGAGCGAGCGGACATCCTTCTCGGCCTCCAGCCGCGACACACACGCGACGAGCGGCGCATCCTTCGCCACCCCCAGCTCCCGCCGCACGTCGCCCGCCGGCCGAAGCTCTTGCCGGTCCGCGTCGACCATCCCGTTATGCACGACTGCTATCTTTTCCGCGGGCGCATCGCCCCGGTCCAGCATGTTGCGCCCGACCGCCTCAGAAATTGCAATAAAGCGGCTGGTCCTGCGATGGACGGCCTTGTGCGCCATGCGGGCCACCAGAGCGCGGGGGCCGCGGAGCGAGGTGTGGTGCGGGTCGAGGAAATGTTGGGTCATTACGCAGGCGCCGGTCCCGGCGGCGCGGGCCGCCAGGACGCTGAGCAACGCCGTGCGCCCGTTGTGCGCGTGAAGAATGTTGATCTCGCCCGATTTCAGCAGCCGGCGCAATGTCGCGATCGCCGTGCGATCGATCAGCCCACCTTTCTGCACGGGCACCACCGGCATGCCGCGCGCGTCCGAGCGCGTCGCCAGGGCAGAGGGGACCGGACACGCGATGCGGACCTGCACCCCATTTCGGCGCAGCCCCGTGGCAAGATCGAGCACATGGCGCTCCGTCCCGGCGAATGTGTCCGCGTCGGTGAAGAGGGCGACTCGCATGGAATCCAGCTTCATCGTCTATCGGCTATGGGCCGCGGCATGTTCCAGGGGACGGCCTGAACGTGGTTCGCAGTGATCGAGCAACACCTGCTCGTATTGTGCGAGGACGTTGGGCCAGTGATACTGCCGGACCGATCCGGGGGCGGCTGCCGAGAGCGAAGCCCGCCGGTCGTCATCGAGCAGCGGCCGCAGCACGCAGGCCAGCTCCTCCCCGTCCCGCGGGTTGCGGATGATCGCCCCGTTGACTCCCGCGACCACCGCGTCCCGCGCACCCGGAACGTCGCTGGTCACCACCGGCAGTCCGCTGCCCAGCGCCTCGAGGATCGCCAGGCAGAACGCCTCGTACTGCGTCGGCAGCACCAGCAGGTCCGCCGCGGCATGGAAACCCGCAACATCGGAGGTTAGCCCGCCCGGGATCACCCGGTCGGCCACCCCGGCCCCGGAAGCAAGTTTCTGCACGCGCCGCACGTCGCAACGTCCGACGACCAGCAGCACGACGCGCGGATCGTTCAGCACGCGCAGCGCGGAAAGGATCGTGCGATATCCCTTGCGCTCGAGCTCATTGCCGACGAACAGCAGTACGACTTGGTCGGGATGGAGGCCCAATTGCCGCCGCATTGCCTCGCGGCGCCTGCGCCTCGTCTCGGGATTGAATTCGTCGGGGGCGAAGCCATTGGGGATAATCTCGACGTCCTCCCGCGGTACGTCATAAAGGCGGTGGAGATCCTCCCGCACCCCCTCGCTGGTGGCGATGAGCCGGCGGTACCGTCGCCCCGCGAAGTGCAATTGCTCGAGCCGCAGAAGGGCCGGATGCAGCGGATTGCACCGCTGTTTCCACCACGCCGCCGATAGCGGCGTGCGTATCGTGCGGCTGCATTCGAGCCACGCCTTATGAACGCTTTGTACCCAATGCACTCCGCCGGTCGGGCAGATGCAGCCGTGCGTGTTGAGCACGTCAAATTTGCTATCCCGCAGTTGCCGCGTGCTCTCGCGGAAGAAAGATGGGGCCGCGAGGAATGACGGCCGCGACCGCATCGGCACGTGTTGGAAGCGGATCGGATGCGACTCGCTCCGCTCCCATTCGTTGGCGAAGACGCTGACGTCATGCCCGCGGCCGCTTAGATGCCGCGCGCACTCGAAGACGATTCGCTCGACCCCGCCGCGACGGTGACAACCCGGGAATGTCAGTGCGACGTTCATGCGTATATGGGGCTATGCACAGTGCTATGCACAGTTTCGAGGAGCACCTGCTCGTATTGTGTGAGGACGTTGGGCCAGTGATACTGCCGGACCGATCCGGGGGCGGCTGCCGAGAGCGAAGCCCGCCGGTCGCCATCGAGCAGCGGCCGCAGCACGCAGGCCAGCTCCTCCCCGTCCCGCGGGTCGCGGACGATCGCCCCATTGACTCCCGCGACCACCGCGTCCCGCGCACCCGGAACGTCGCTGGTCACCACCGGCAGCCCGCTGCCCAGCGCCTCGAGGATCGCCAGGCAGAACGCCTCGTACTGCGTCGGCAGCACCAGCAGGTCCGCCGCGGCATGGAAACCCGCAACATCGGAGGTTAGCCCACAAGGTACGACGCGATCCGCCAGTCCCTGCGCCGCGGCTTGGCGTTGGACCCGCGTGGCGTTGACCCGTCCCACTACCAGAAGCCGCACCCGTGGGTCGTCCAGTTGCCGCATGGCGGAGAGGATCGTCCCGTATCCCTTGCGCTCCAGTTCATTGGCCACAAGGAGGAGGGCGACATCGTCGTGCCCCAGGTTCAGGCGGTGGCGCATTTCCGTCCGCCGCTCGCCCCGGCGCTGTGGATTGAACTCAATGGGGGAGAACCCGTTGGGCACGATCGCGACGTCCCCGGCGGGCACGCCGTAATAGCGGCCGAGGTCTTCCTTCACCTCGGGCGTGGTGGCGATGAGCTTGCGGTACTTGCGGTTGCGAAAATGTTCGTGCTCCAATCTCAGAAGTACGCCGTGCAGCGGGTTGAGGCGCTGGCGGGCGCGGGAGACTGAAAACGGTGATCGGAACTCCGCGCATCGCTGAAGCCAGGCGCGGTGCAGGCTGTGGACGCGAAAAACACCGCCGACCGGGCACACGCATCCATGGGTGTTAACCACGTCGAAGTTGTCGGCGATGAGCCGCTTGCCGCATTCGCGGAAGAAGGACCGCGGCCGCCGGAATGCCGGGCGGGCGCGCATCGGAACATGCTCGTACCGAATCGGCGCCCCGTCGGAAACTTCCCACTCGTTGGCGTATACGCACACGTCGTGCCCGGAGGAAGCGAGGTAGGCCGCGGTCTCATAGACCACGCGCTCGACACCTCCGCGGCGATGGCAGCCGGTGAATGTCAACGCGATCTTCACGCCGGCCTTTCCGGCACGGCCGTCCCGGCTGCCAGATTGATCGACGGGCGCGAAATCCCGCCAGCCGGAAGCCGGCGCGGTGCAAACCCCGGCATCGCGCGTCGGCGGGTTTTCAAATAGATGCCCGTCGCCATCCCGGCGCCCGCCCAGGCGATGAGGAGCGCGCCACGGCTCCAGTAGTGGTCCACCATCCCGTGGACAAGCTTGACGGCCATAAGCGCGCCGCCGATTGCCAGAAACGAATACGCGCGATCGGTGCGCTTCAAGGCGCGCTGCGCCGACCAGAGCATGCGTGCGAATGCGACATGGATAAGGGCGAACGCCGCCAGGCCGACGACACCCGTCTCCGCGAGCGTGACCCAGACGATGTTGGTCGCGTCGAACTCCTTGCGAAGCCCGATGCCCACGCCAAGGACCGGGTCCTCGTCGAAGCATTTGCTGGCGAACGCGATCGACTTGAAACGCGCATCGATATTGTAGCTGTTGCGGGCGAAATCCGAGGCATTGCTTTGCGATTCCGACGGGAGCATGTTCCAACACACGAGCCCGACCGGGATCAACAGGCAGGCCGCCTTCAGCAGGAACATGAACTGCCGCCGGAGCGAGGCGATGACCAGCAATCCCGCCGCCGACCCCAGCCACGCCCCGCGTGAAAGCGAGCTTATCAAGCCCATCAAAATGACCGCCAACGCAATCGCCTGAAGCCGCCTGCGCTTTGCGTCTGGGGCCGCGAACCAGAGCTCCGCCGCGACCACGGCGGCGCAGGCCAATGAGCCGCCCAGGCCGTTCTTGTGTAACCCGAGGATGTAATTGGTCCCGATTGTCAGCGTAGTGATCGCCAGGAACACGCCGATCGCGACGAGCCCTTGCAATGCCAGCATTGAATCATTCTCGTCGCGCCCGAACGAAGAAAACACCGCCACCGCGCCGACAAGGTAGAGCATCACCTGGATGATCGACGTGATCACAACGCCGCCGCGCCAGCTCAACGCGGCGGACACCAGGCAGACGCCGATATACAGCGCCACGGGAATCCCCAACGGCCCAATCGATACGGGCCGCTGGCGCGTGAGGATTTGCGATCCGAAGACGATTAGCGTGAGCCCGAGATTGATCTCCGCTATCGAAAAACGCGCGGGGCCGCCCAAGGACAGGTCGTTTTGGAAGGGGGCGCCAGCAAGGATCAGCATCAGTGCCACCCGTGGCCGCCGAGAAGCGAACAGCAGGAACACCACCACGTAGGCGGCGGCCGCGGCGTAATAAAGCGCCGAGTCGTTCATCCGTGCGCCCCTTCGACCGATTTCAGCCGCCAGTGCGTCGCCTGGCGAACAATCAGCCAGCAGAGCAGCCGCACCTTGGATCGCGCCACCGCCCGCAGACGCGGAAGCGCGCCCGCCGCCGCCCACAGCGGCGCGCGAAGGCAGCATCCCAGCACCATCGCCGCCCGCAGCGCCACCAGGCCCCGCAGCCCGTGGTGCTTGCGCTCGTAAAAGTCCAGGCTGTCAAAAAAATGGCAATTAATGCGCGCCTTCTCCGGCACCCCGCTCGCACCGCCCAGGTGGGTGACCACCGCGGCAGGGGTGAAGCCGATGTCCCAGCCCCGGTCGCGTATGCGGCGCTGCCAGTCGGTTTCCTCGGCGTACATGAAGAACCGCTCGTCGAAACCACCCACCTGTTCGAAGACTTCCCGGCGCACCAGCAGGCAGGCCCCGATCACCCAATCCACCCGCCTCTCGCTGTCATGCGGCCACCTCCGGTAATCGCCCGCCGCCCAATGCCCCGGCAGCAGCGCGGATACCCACAGGTTCTCCAGCCACGCACGGGCGGGCGTCGGAAAACGGAAGCAAGACCTCTGCAACGACCCATCTGCGTTGGACAACCGCGGCCCGACCATCCCCACCTCCGAATGCGATCGCAAGTACGCCAGCAGCGCCGCGACCGCGCCTGGAGCGACAAACGCATCGCTGTTCAGAAGCAGGAAATACTCCCCGGCCGCTAGTTGCATGGCCTGATTGTTCGCGGCGGCGAATCCCTTATTCTCAAAATTTCGGATCAGTCGCACGGCCGGGAAACCTTCCGCCACCGCATCCGCGCTGCCGTCCTGCGAGGCGTTGTCCACCAGCCATACTTCCGCCGTCAATTCGCCCAAGCCGGCATACAGGGTGCGCAGGCATTCCAGTGTCATCCGCCGGGTGTTGTAGCTGACGATGATGATCGAGATGGTCGGCCTGTCGGGTGTCATGCGGGTTGTTTCCGTTTCGCGCCGCATGTTTCCAGCACCGCGGAGATCTGATCCACCCGCCCGGCCCAGGAATGCCGCCGAGCCTCTGCGCGCCGGGCCGGGCGCAAGTGCGGCCCTTCCCGCATTCCGGCCTCCGCGGCCGCTAAAAATTCGTCGGCCCCCGAAGCGATCCGCACGAACTGCGGGTAATCCCGGAACCCCGCCACATCGGTCGACACAATCGGTTTCCCCGCCGCCAGATACTCCCACAGCTTGATTGGATTCAGGCTCTCGGTGAACGCCGTGACCCGGTGCGGCGTGATACAGACGTCAAACGCCCGCATGATGTTCGGTATTTCCGCATACGGCACGGGCCCGGGCAGAAACACGTTCCCGCATTTCCGCAGCCGCTCCGATTGATCCCCCGGCAACATATTCGGCCCCACCAGCACCACTGACCCCGCGCGCATTTTCCGCGCCACCGCCTCCACCAATTCCACGTCCACCCGGTCCGGATGAATCGTCCCCGTATACCCGAGCACCGGCCCCGCCCAAGCCTTCGCCATCTCCGGCAATTCCCCCCCCGAATCCTCTCCCCGCCGTTAATGATCCGCATCCACCCCATGGTGAACCAAATGCAGGTCCCGCGCCATCTCGCATTTCAATTCAAACAGCCGCTGCGAACAAACGATCACCGAATCCGCCCGCCGACAAAGCTCCGCGTCCTGCCGCCGCACCAAGTCGCGCTGACGGTCGCTCTGACTAAGACTGATCCAGTCATCCGTGATATCGTAAATGACCCCGCGTTCCCCCATCCGTCCCGCCATATGCACCGCATAATGCGGATTGAGCCACAACACCGGATTCCGCAGCCCCATTTCCTTAGCCACCCGCCGCACCTGCCGCCGGGCCATACCCTCATTCGCCTCCCGCCCCAACCGCACGCTGTTCGGCAGAAGCTTCAGCGGATGTGTAACAACAATATTCTCAAACCCCGGCACTTTGGAGGAGGCCGCCTGCCGGAGCGCCGCCACACTCCCCCGGCGAAGCCCATGCGAAACATCCCGCGCCAGCCCGACAAAGAGTATCTTCACCTCCGGCCACCGCCGGGCCAGCTCCGCGCAGACGAACTGATTCCGCCGCCAGATTTCGTCCCAATTTTCCATCGAGACGAAGATCAGTTCTCTGGACGGGAGTCGTCCTGCTTCACAGCGCCGGGTCGTGAGGGGATATAGCGCCAACATGGGCAGTTGATCAGGTCGCGTTCAGGCCGGCGACAACGCGTCTATTCGCGAAGCAAGGACCGCGCGCGAATCGTATACAGGTCGCGGACGTACTATTTGCGCAAAGCAGGCCACCAGCACCATAAGAGATCGAAAAGCGTGCGGCTGAACGGTACCCATCCGCGACAAAAGAATATCCAGGACATTATGGTTGCCGAGCGACAAGACAAGGACAAGGAGAGAAGCACCGAGTAAAATAGAAGGAACTCCCCACTTACCGGCCCGTACCATGGACCAGAGGAAAAACAAACTCGGAATCATTAGCACTGCGTCATAGGAACGATGGAGGGTGGTGGAAAGCGAAATCAGCGCAATAAGGCTGACCGAATCCAAATCGAGTCCAGGTGAAGCCCGAAATCTCAGAACGAACCCGACCCCAAGAGCCAAAGTTATCATCCAACTCAAAGCCACCGCAGCCGGCCCCCTGGCAATCTCCGCGACTGTAGCCTGCAGATCCACTCGCGCGCCCCGCATCGGCCCCCAAGGGTCGTTCACCCCGCCAGAGGCATTCAGCTCTCTCACGTTCGCGCTGTAATGCGACTTAAAAGCCTCCAACCCAATCCACTTCACGACCGCGACATTCAGCACGGCAAATGTCACGACAGCGCCCGCCAGCGCCAGCCTCATCGTCCGGCAACCCTTCCACGCCAGATAAGCGATCGCCGGCAGCGCGAAGGTGATCTTCCACATCACGAGCAGTGAAAAGACCCCAACGCGCACCACGCGATTTTCCGCGGCGAATCGCAGCAGTAGTAGG
>JAQGHP010000779.1 GCA_028288775.1 Phycisphaerales bacterium
GGGCATGGCGCCGAGAACTATTCCCGGCTCAACCGCATCGCGCTGAACTTAATCAAGCGTGAGAAGACCTGCAAAGGCAGCATCAAAACCCGACGCCTCCTGGCAGGCTGGGATCACGATTACCTCTTGCGACTCATACAGCAATGAAGATGCGATGGCCCTGCTTGTCGGGGGGAGGAATGAACGCAGAGTCGCAGAGACGCTGAGACGCTGATGAGGAAATGCGAAAAAGGCGGGATGTTCGTAGTCCGTAGTGGGTGCTTTAGTACGCGGCTTGTCTCCTTCTCCCTCGTACTCGGGGGAGAGGGCTGGGGTGAGGGGCCGAGGGTGAAAAAGCGCAGTCAGGCGAAGTATGCCTCAACACTGTTTCAAATCGTCGAGGAAATTCTTTCCCGCAAGTTCCAGCACCGCCAAGGCCTGCTCGCGGGTTACGCCTTCGAACCCGTCGAGAAAATCCTCCAAAGATTCACCGGCGGCCAAGGAATCAAACAAGTTCTTGATCGGCACGCGTGTGCCATAAAAGCAAGGCGCACCGCTGACACGATCCGGGTTGATCCAAATCAAGCCGAACAGGGGGTGCCCAGCCTGAATCTTGTCGCCAAGGAGATGCTCGGGCGCGACCGGCTTGATGTGCTGAACGAGGGGTCGTGTAGCCAGTACTGCCAAGGTGAAACTCCTTTGGCGTATACGACAAGCGTAGCATCTGATGCGGCGTTGGGCCAGTTTTCTGGCGACTGGTAAAGCGGCATGGGCAGTGGTGGCTACGTCTTCCGAGGCCGCGCCAACCTTAAGAACCAGCTGGCCCTTGGAGTGGTAATGCAGGGTCGGGTAGATGAGCCGCCCATGCCGCGCTATCGTTGGGCTTTCGGGAACCCTTTTCCACACCGGAGGCCGTCATGTCCATTCGCCCCGTATCGCGACTCGTTAAATCGAAGGCCACCCTCGAAGGCGCGGGGGTTCATCTGCGGCGGGCGTTTGGGTTTGGGAATACTTCGGAGTATGACCCATTCCTTCTGCTCGATGATTTCCGCAATGACATTCCGGAGGATTATCTCGCCGGGTTTCCGTGGCATCCGCATCGGGGGATTGAAACGATTACCTACGTGCTCGCGGGCACGGTCGAGCACGGCGACAGCATGGGCAACCGCGGCTCAACCTCGGCGGGCGAGGTGCAGTGGATGACCGCGGGACGTGGCATCATTCATCAGGAGATGCCCAAGGGAGACGTCGAGGGAAGGATGCACGGGTTTCAGTTGTGGGCGAATTTGCCGGCGGCGATGAAGATGACCGCGCCGCGGTATCAGGAGATCAAGGCGGGCGAGATTCCGGAAGTGATCGACGACGACGGCACGCGCGTGCGCCTTGTCTGCGGCGAGTTCTGGGGGAGGCGCGGACCGGTGGAGGGGATCGCGGCGGACCCGGTTTATATTGATGTGTCGGTGCCGCCGGGCAAGAGGAAGGTGCTGCCGGTGGAGACGTCGCGGCACGCGTTCGCGTACGTGTTCGCGGGGGGCGGGAAGTTCTGCAATGCCTCGGGCCCGCTGGCGGTGCCGACGGAGGGCGTGGGGTGGGCGGATACCAAGCCGCCTACGGAGGCTGGCGACCGGTCGCTGGTTTTGTTCGATAGCGGGGACAGCATCGAGGTGCAGGCCGGGGAGAACGGGATTCGTTTTCTGCTGGTGTCCGGCAAGCCGCTGCAGGAGCCGGTGGCGTGGTACGGGCCGATCGTGATGAACACGCAGGAGCAGTTGCGCGCAGCGTATGAGGAACTGGACAAGGGGACGTTCTTGAAGAATCCGGGGCGGTGAGATTGTGGGATGGCGACGCTGTGGGATGGCGCATTTTCGCGGGATGCGTGGTCGTCGTCAGATTGCCGGGATTTCGGCTCCTTTGCCAGCTGCGCAACTCGACGTTCCGCCCCTCACCCCTGCCCTCTCCCCCGGGTACGAGGGAGAGGGAGTAGCGCTCTGGAAATGGGCCGGGGTTTGACGCTATACCGACGTCAGGGATCTTCGTCGCCTGACCAAACCGATCGCGGCGAGCGCCAATAGGCCCAGGGCCGATGGTTCGGGCGTGGAGACGTCGACTCCGATCGAGTAGGTGCGGGCGTCTTGTTGTACCCCGTTTATCCCGGGCAGGTACTCGTAGTTTGTCGAACTCCCGTTGGTTCCGAAGCTGTAAGTTCCGCCGACTGTGGGGGAAAGCGCCACGAACGAATGGCCCGGGCTCTCATACGTGGCGTCGCTGCCCGCCGTGCCGTATTGGGGGCCCAGGCCCCAGAACGCGAGGAGATCTCCCGCCTGCACGGGCACGGACGTGGGAAAGGTCTGAGCGCCCTTGGCCGTGGTCGTGAAGGTCGTTCCTGTGAGGAAAGTGAATTGTTGGTTGCCGAACGCGTTGACCCCGGTTGCGGCCAGGGTGTAGACGGTGAAAGTTTCCGCGGGGAGGTCTGCATAGACCTGCACGTCGGTGATTGTTCCGTTGATCGGAAATGAGTTCGCGGAGGTCGGCCCGGGCGCGGTGGGATTGAATTCACCAATGACGACCAGCGGCGGAGTAACGGTGCCATCGCCAGCGCCACGATTTATTATCGGATTCCCGACATAGGTGGCCCCGGCCGACCCGGCGCAGGCGAGAGTTGCAACGGCCAGCGCGAACGAGAAGTAGCGGCGAATCATGCCAACCTCCACATCAAAGCAGACACAGGGAATAAGAAACGACACGGTGGGATTTCGACTTTCAGAAGTTATAGCTCGATTGCACGCTTTTGCCATGGCGCTCTTGAACCGTTGACCCCTTCAACTCCCGTACGCCTCTCGCGCCGAACCCCCTCCCTAACCCTCCCCCGGAGTACCGGGAGAGGGGACAGCAGGTCACGCCGCGCAATATGCGAGCGCGTTGGGCAAGCGATTGTTGAGGGAACATCCCATTCGGACTGTGGACATCCGGACGTTAGAATGCGGAGGGTCGAGGAAAGCGGATGCAGGCGAGGCTCCGCATACTACTGGTCTTCATTTATCCATGGAGTGCGTATGAACCGCTGCGCGTTGGGAGTCGTGCTTGGGGTGACGTTGCTTTGTACCGTGGCGCAGGGGCGGGAGAAGTGGACGGCTGAAGAGGCGCGGGCGTGGGGGAAGAGTCAGCCGTGGTTGGTGGGGTGTAATTTTTCGCCCAGCTCGGCGGCGAATCAGTTGGAGATGTGGCAGGCGGACACGTTTGATCTGAAGACGATCGACCGGGAGCTTGGTTGGGCGGAAGGATTGGGGTTCAACAGCGTGCGGGTGTTTCTGCACGATTTGTTGTGGAAGCAGGACCACGAGGGGTTTCTTACGCGAATGGATGCGTTTCTGGCAGTCGCACAGAAGCATCACATCGGGGTGGATTTCGTGCTGTTCGACAGCGTGTGGGACCCGCACCCGGAGCTGGGCAAGCAGCGTGAGCCGCGGAAGGGGTTGCACAATAGCCGATGGGTGCAAAGTCCGGGGGTGGACCTGCTGACGCGCGGCGCGGGGGCTTGGGACGCGGAGCTCAAGCCGTATGTCGTCGGTGTGGTTTCGCGGTTTAAGGACGACAAGCGTGTGCAATTTTGGGAGGCGATTAACGAGCCCGACAACACCAACGCCTCCAGTTACGGCGGGCAGGAGCCTCCCGACAAGCCTGAGATTACCCGCAAGCTATTGCTGAAGGTATTTGCGTGGGTGCGCGAGGCCGGCGCGTCGCAGCCGGTGACCAGCGGCGTATGGAAGGGCAACTGGGCAGACTCGGCAAAGCTTTCGCCGATGGAACAGGCGCAGCTGGGTGAGTCGGACGTCATTAGCTTCCACAGCTACGACAAGCTCGAAGGGATCGCGCAGTGCGTCGAGCACCTGAAGCTATACGAGCGCCC
>JAQGHP010000030.1 GCA_028288775.1 Phycisphaerales bacterium
TCGGCCACGACAAGGTCGCTTCTGGCCGCTGCTCGGCGCTCACCCGCCGAATGGACTTGCGCAACAACCTCATCCTCGCCGAGCGTTACCTCCCCAGGCCCATGCGCCGCGCCTACCGGCACGACTGGATGCGCCGCTACGCCGCGTTGGGCTTGCACGAAGGTCACCAGGACGCGATCACCTCAGCCGTCCGCGAAGCCCGCATCTGGGCCCGGCGCGAGGCCACGGTAGGCCGCAAGCCGCTCGACCCCGCAACGCTGGAATCGATATTCCAATGGGATTTCCAGGCGAAGGCGGTAGCCGCGTGGGCGCAGGCGAAAAAGATTCGCCGCGTGGCGATCGCGGACGCCGGCAAGAACATTTTCGCAACGTGGGACGCCTGCCGCCGGGCGAATCTGGAGATAGTGGCCGTGCTGGAAAACGGCCCGGCCTTTTCGGGGTCGAAGTACCGGGGCGTTCCCGTGTTGTCGGACGCCGCGGCCGGCACTGACGCATTTGACGGGATCGTCCTCGCCAACATCAATCCCGCACACGTCGAAGGGCGCGCACGGGACCTGACCGCTAGGTTTCCCATGCCGCTGCTGCGGCTATGGGAACCCCGCACGCTCGACGACACGGCAAGAACCCCGCCGCGTCGGGGCATCCCCGCCGACCCGGCCTTCGGGCCGTTTGGCGCTTCGAACACGACGGAGGCGGCATAGCGCAATGACGCCGCCGGTGTGACCCTCGGTCCCGACCGCGACCTTTCTCCCTCTCCCTCGCACTCGGGAGAAGGCAGGAGTGAGGGGCCGAGCGTGAGGATGCGCGAATCGCGCGAAAGTTCCCGTAGGGTCTGCACCGCGGACCGCTTCCCCGCGTTTCGCGGAAGACGGTCCGCGGTGCGGACCCTACGGAATGCAACTCGGGCAGCCCATGTAGGGTGGGTGTACTCGCCCACCATTTGACTCAAACGTCCGACGAACGGTGGGCGAGTACACCCACCCTACATGATTCGGAATCTGTGCCGCAAAAAACCATGACCGCCACAAGCATCACAAACATCGAGAACGCAACCACCCCGGCGGAGCCGGCGTGGTTCGCCGAGGATTTTGCGCGCTTCCGCGACATGCAGGGTCGGAGCGATCGCGGGCTCGCGCTCACTTGGGAAGAACGGCAGCCCCAACTCGCCGACCGCACCCCCGGCTGCGGCTTCGACCGCCATTACGTCTACCACACCGCCTGGGCCTCTCGCGTCCTTGCCGCGACGAAGCCCGCCAGGCACGTGGACGTCTCCTCGAGCCTCTACTTCTGCGCCATCGCCTCGGCGTTCGTCCCCGTGGACTACTACGAATACCGCCCCGTAAACCTGACACTCGACAATCTGACCACCGGCGTCGCGGACCTGCAGCGCCTCCCCTTCGCAGACAAAAGCGTCGCGTCGATCTCCTGCATGCACGTGGTCGAGCACATCGGCCTGGGCCGGTACGGCGATCCGATCGACCCCGACGGCGACCTCAAGGCGATGGCCGAGCTTTGCCGCGTCCTTGCGCCCGGCGGATCGCTGCTGTTCGTCGTGCCCGTCGGCCGCCCGCGGATCGTCTTTAACGCCCATCGCATCTACGGCGCGACGCACATCCGCGACGCTTTCCGCGATCTCACCCTCCGCCAATTCGCGCTGATCCCCGATGGCCGCCACAAAAAGGGCCTGATCCTCGACGCCTCCGATGACTTCGTAAACGAGCAAAACTACGGCTGCGGATGCTTCTGGTTTCAAAGGAGCGGAACATGACTTCTGCGGTAGCGCAAATTCCCCCGCCCGCCCCCGCGGCCATCCCCGCGCCGATAACCCCGGCCGATCTGCTGGCCGCGACGCTGGAGGTCGCGTACCTCCGCCCCGTGCTCGAATCGCTTCCGGCCGACCGCAAGTCCGCGCTGGACGTCGGCGCGCACCGCGGCGACTTCACCGAAGCCCTCACCCGCCTTGGCTACCGCGTGCTGGCCGTCGAACCGCAAGACTACATGGCCGACCGCTTCGCCCGCAGGCACGAAGCCCGCATCGCCGCCGGCGACGTGCATCTCGCCCGCTGCGCCGCCTCCGACCATCCGGGCGAAGCCGACCTGGTGATCGGCTCGGCGAGCACCGTCAGCACCCTCGAGCCGCAATGGACATCCGTAGCCTTCCCCGAAGAGTTCCGCTCCCCCCGCCGCGTCCGCGTCCCCGTGCGAACCCTCGCCGATCTCGCGGCCGAGCACCACTTCACCCGCGCCGGCTTCGCCAAGGTCGACGTCGAAGGCCATGAATTGCAGGCGCTCCGCGGCCTCTTCGGCCCCGGCATTGCGCCGCCCGCGGTGGTAATGTTCGAGGCCTTTTGCCTCTTCCCCGAGCAGGCCGCCGACTGCCTCGCCCTTCTCCACGGCAAGGGTTACGACAGGTTCGATATCATTATCCGCATTGGCCTCGATCCGATCGCCGGAGAACGATTCGAGGGCCCGCAGCTCCCCGCCGCGTGGCACGCGCTGGGTGAGCGCATCTTTTATGCCAACATTATCGGATACCACCAAAGCGTCGCAGCGGGCACTCGGATGCCCGATCCCGTGCAATTCGTCCGAGATTACCGGCAGGGCCTGGTAGGCGCCCGCACTCCCGTACCCGCCGTGCCGCCCCTACCGGTTGGAAAGAAAAACGAGGCCACGCGCGTCGCCTGGCTCGAGCGCACGCTGGCCGCGATTCCCCCCGGCTCGCGCATCCTTGACGCGGGCGCGGGCGAGCAGCAGTTCCGCAAATTCTGCTCGCACCTGCAATACGTCAGCCAGGATTTTGCCCAGTACAACGGCACCGGCGACAGCGCGGGCCTGCATAGCCCGGGGTGGGACGCGAGCCGCGTGGACATCGTCTGCGACATCACAAAGATTCCCGAATCGGATGGTTCGTTCGAGGCCGTGATGTGTACCGAGGTGCTGGAGCACGTGCCCGACCCGCTCGCCGCCCTGCGCGAATTGGCCCGTCTCGTCCGGCCCGGCGGACATCTCATTCTCACTGCGCCGTTTTGCAGCCTCACGCACATGGCCCCCTACCACTACGCGACCGGGTTCAGTCGATATTTCTACCGCGAACATCTTGGCCGGCTGGGCTTCGACATTCTCGACCTGGAAGAAAACGGCAATTTCTTCGAATTCCTGGCGCAGGAGACCCGCCGCCTGCGCGGCATCGCCAATCGCTATGCGGACGGTACTTTGACCGAGGCGGAATCCGCCGCCATCGGCACGGTGCTGGGCGCGCTCGAACGCTTCTCCCGCGCCGACCACGGCTCCTCCGAACTGCTCCACTTCGGCTGCCACGTTCTCGCCCAAAAGTCCTCGAAGCCCGCGGAGGCGGCATAATGCACCCCAAGCACCTCCCTCTGCTTTGCTGCCCCATCACCGGCGACCCGCTCGAGGTCAAAGCCGATCGGATGAACGCCCACGGCATGGTCGTCTCGGGCACATTGCGCACCCCGTCGGGCAACAGTTATCCGATCGTCCGCGGCGTGCCGCGTTTCGTCGGCTCGGAACACTACGCGGCGAGCTTCGGCTATGAATGGAATCGCTGGCCGCGGGTGCAGTTCGAATCCGAAAACCTCGGCCGGCCGATGGAAGGACACACCACCCGCATGTGGGAGCGGATCACCGGCGCGTCCGATGAAGACGTGCGTGGGAAAACGGTGGTGGATTTTGGCTGCGGGCCGGGACGGTTTCTCGACATCGTCCGTCGCAAGGGCGGCGTGGCGATCGGGATCGACCTCAGACCCGCGGTCGACTGCGCCCGAGATAATTTCAAGGACGATCCGGATGTGCTGGTCGTGCAGGGAGATCTGTTTCGTCCCCCCTTCCGCCCCGGCACGTTCGATGGCGGGTTTTCCATCGGCGTGCTTCACCATACCCCCGATCCCCCGCGCGGGCTGGAAGCGCTTGCCCGCCTGGTGCGCCCGCAGGGGTGGGTCTCCTGCTGCGTCTACCCGAAAGGTGACTTTTACGATTTCCTTTCGGTACGCCGCTTGCGTGCGGTCCATCTGAGGCTGCGGAGCGTATTCGGTTACCGCTTTGCGATGGCCTATTCGTATTTTGCCGCGTACGCCTTGGCGCCGTTTGTCCGGAAGGCGAAACAATTTGGCCTCCGCCGGCCGATGCAGTTCGTGGAACGGAACTGGCTCGTGTCGCTTTACCTAAAGGACGCGCGCTGGCGCGTGCTGGACACGTTCGATGCGATCACGCCCGAGATCGCGTCAACCCACACGGCCGAGGAAGTGCGGGAATGGCTGGAAAAAGCCCATTGCCGCGAAGTGCGTATGACGCCCTGGTGCCCAACATCGCTGTCCGGCGGCCGAGACGCGTGACGCTCGTTGTGGGGCAGGGTTTCAGCCGGCGTGTTGCAGTCTGAAAGCCTGCACCACAATACGCCAAGGTTTGCTGAAACCGTGGCGCATGCACC
>JAQGHP010000043.1 GCA_028288775.1 Phycisphaerales bacterium
TTTTACCGACACACGCGAGGAGCCGTACCTGCCGCTGGCGAAGGATTGGGCGCATTACCGCGGCCTGTACATTCATCACGATCACGTCGTCTTTTCCTACACCGTCGGCAACTGTTCCGTTCTGGAAACGCCCTGGTACGACGAAGGGCCCAACGGGCAGGGCGGGTTTAACCGCACGTTTAAGATCGGGGCCAGCGAGCGGCCGATCACGCTGCTGGTCTGCGAGCAGACCCGAGCCACCGGCGGAGTGGGGCCGGCGGGGGGAAGCGATTTTGCCAAGGTCGAAGGCGCGGTGGATGGGAACTTGGCGGTGCTGGGGAATGTGGTGGCCGGGACGATTGGGTTGAAGGAGGGGACGTTTCGCGTTGAGCATTCGCGGATGTTGCTGACGATTCCGGCCCATGCGAACGCGCTGGCGTTCAAATTGGTGATCGGGGCGGCAAGTCCGGATGAGCAGCAGAAGATGCCGTTTCAGTCGGACACGTCGGTTATTGACGTCGAGCAATACACCCATGGCGGGCCGGCGCGTTATCCGCAGACGGTTGAAACGAAGGTGACGCCGGGCGCGGGGGACGGGCCGTATGTGGTCGATACGCTTACGCTGCCGGACGAGAATCCGTGGCACGCGTGGATGCGCGTCGGCGGGTTCGACTTCTTCCCGGACGGGAAACGCGCGGCAGTCAGCACCTGGAGCGGGGACGTCTGGATCGTCTCCGGGATCGGTGACCCGGCGGGCAAGCTAACGTGGAAGCGGTTTGCAACGGGACTGTTTCAGCCGCTGGGGTTGAAGATCGTCGGCAACGACATTTACGCGCTCTGCCGGGATCAGGTGACGATCCTTCACGACCTCAATGGCGACGGCGAAGCCGATTTCTACGAGAACTTCAACAACGACATCAGTGTCACGCCGAACTTTCACGAGTTCGTCTTCGATCTTCAGCAGGCGCCGGATGGGTCGTTCTTCTTCACCAAGGGCGCGCCGCTGCTGGGCACCGACTATTTCGACCCGATCGGAAAGCACAACGGCTGCGTCCTGCACCTCTCACAGGACGGCAAGAACCTTGAAGTCTACGCCACCGGCCTCCGCGCCCCCAACGGCACCGGCATGGGCCCGCACGGCGAAGTCACCTGCTCCGACAACCAGGGTATCTGGACCCCGGTGGACCGCCTGAACCTCATCAAAAAAGGCGGCTTCTACGGCTGCATGGGCACCGCCCACCGAAGCCCCGCACCCACCGATTACGACAAGCCGCTCTGCTGGCTCCCCTACCCCGATCCCGACAATTCCGGCGGCGGGCAGGCATGGGTCAGCGGCGGCAAGTGGGGGCCGTTCGACGGGTCGCTCCTCTATCTCTCCTATGGCAAATGTTCGCTGTTCCACGTGCTCTGGGAAGAAGTTGACGGCGTTCCCCAGGGCGGCGTAGTGAAGTTCCCGCTGCAATTTGCAACCGGCCTCATGCGCGCGCGATTTAACCCCGCCGACGGGCAGCTTTACGTCGCCGGGCTTAAAGGCTGGCAGACTACCGCACCGCGCGACGGCGCGCTGCAGCGCGTTCGTTACACCGGAAAGACGGTCCACGACATCACCGCGATGCACGTCCGCAAGGACGGTATTGATCTGACGTTTACGGTACCGCTCGATCCAAAATCCGCGGCGGACGCGGAGAATTACTCCGCCGAGTGGTGGAATTACCGCTGGACGGCCCGTTACGGGTCGGACGAGTACAAGGTTTCCGATCCCAAGCAAAAGGGCCGCGACCCACTGGACATTAAGTCCGCGAAACTCTCCGCGGACGGGAAGACTGTGTCGCTGGAAATCCCCGGCCTCAAGCCCGTGATGCAGATGGCGATCAAGCTGAACGTGGACGCCGCGGACAAGACGCCGATCCGGCTCGAGGTGGATCAGACGATCAATGTGACCCCGAAATGAGCGGGGCGTGAAACGTGCGTCTGAAACGTGAAACGTGAAACGTGAGAAGATTTGGCTGACCAAAGTCCTCTCACGTTTCACGTCTTCACGTTTCACATCCAACTCGCGGCGAAAAGTCGGTTCGGCGATTACCGTTAATCGGACAATTCGCTATACTGCGCCGACTCAGGAGTCCCCGAACGAGGAAGCCATCATGGGTCTGCAAGTGCGATTGCGTCATGCGCTGGGCGAGAGGCTGATGGATCTTGCGGACCGGCCGCCGGAGAGGCCGCTGGTGGTGGGGCGGGCGCGGGAGGCGGACTTGAAAATTCCGTCCGTCAGCGTGGCGACGGAACACTGTGCCCTGTTCGTCCACGAGGGGGCCTGGGTCGTGCAGGACACGAGCGGCGGATCGACGTGGGTGAACGGCGAGCCGATCGCCACGCCCACGCCGCTGTATGTGGGCGATGTCATTTCACTGGGCAACGATGCCTCCCCGGCAACCATTGAGGTGGACCCCGCGGGCGTCGCCCAGGGTCGCACGGGCGAGCCCGCGCTGAGCAACGCCGCCGCCCCGGCGCGAAGCATGCCTCCCGCGGCGGCCCCGCGCATGGCCGTCGCCGCCCAGGC
>JAQGHP010000084.1 GCA_028288775.1 Phycisphaerales bacterium
AGGTTTACAACTCGGCGGCGCAGTACGAGCGGTTGGCGGGAGTGATTGAATCGATCGCGCGATCGCGGGCGCTTTCCTGACCTCGCTCGCCGCGTCACACGCTCAGGTGCCGATTGACCACCTCGGCATCGAGCTGGGAACTCTGCCCTTCAGCCACCACGCGGCCGCGGTTCATGATGTAGAAGCCGTGGCCGAATTCGCGGACGAAATCGAGGTATTGCTCCACCAAAACGACCGTCATTCCCCGGCCCACCAGCGTACGCAATACCGCGCCGATCTGCTGGATGATGTTGGGCTGAATGCCCTCAGTTGGCTCGTCGAGCAGAAGGACTTTCGGGTCGCCGGCGAGGGCACGGCCGATCGCGAGTTGCTGCTGCTGTCCGCCGGACAGGTCGCCGCCCATGCGTTTGCCCATCGTTTTCAGGACCGGGAACAGCTCGAAAATTTCCTCGGGGATTGTCTTGCGGCCATCGGTGCGCGCCTGGAGGCCTATGCGGAGATTCTCCGTGACCGACAGCTTCGCGAAGATCTGCCTCCCCTGCGGAACCAAGGCAATACCCGCCCGTGCCCGCCGGTAAGCGGGGAGACCGCTCACGTTGGTCGCGCCCAGCGCGACCTCGCCGGCGGTCTGGTGGAGCAGGCCCATGATATTTTTCATGAGCGTGGTCTTGCCGACGCCGTTGCGGCCCATCACGCACGTGACCTGCCCCTGCGGCATGACCATGCTCACGTCGCGCAGGGCCTGGACCATGCCGTAGGAGAAGGAGAGGTTTTGGATGCTTAGCATGACTCGGTCACCATTAAATGAAATCCGAATTCCGAATCCCCGAAATCCGAATCAAATCAGAATGACCAAATCCGAATTCCGAAACCGGGAAATCCACGAATGAACACGAAAGTGAGCACGAAGAAGAAGTCTTCTTTCATTCGTGTGCCTTCGTACTAACTTTCGTGTTCATTCGTGGTTTCCGCCTTCGGATTTGGGATTTCATTCGGATTTCGGGGATTCGGAATTCGGATTTCCTTTGCTTATCGACCCAAATACGCTTCGATCACTGCGGGATCTTTCTGCACTTCGTCCATTGTTCCGTCCGCGAGCACCTTGCCTTCGTTGAGGACCGTGATCCGCTTGCCGATTCGGCGGACGAAGTCCATGTCGTGCTCGATCACGATTAGCGTGTGCTGCGCCTTGAGTTCCAGGAGCAACTCGGCGGTGAGATCGGTTTCACGATCTGTCAAACCCGCAGCGGGCTCGTCTACGAGCAGCAACTTGGGGTCGGCGACGATCAGCATGCTGATTTCCAGCCATTGCCGCTGGCCGTGGCTGAGGTACTTGGCGGGCGTATTCAAATCGGGGAGAAGATTGACGCGGTTGAGCAGCGCGAAAATCTGTTCGCGCTGGGCCGTGGTCTCGCTGCCGATGAGGTTGCGCCAGACGTTGCGCCGGCCGGGGAGGGCGAGCTCCATGTTTTCGTAGACGGTCAGGCTGTCGAAGACCGTCGGCGTCTGGAACTTGCGGCCGACGCCCAGCCGGGCGATTTCTACGTCCGGCAGATGCGTGGTGTCCACGCCATCGAAATGGACTTTCCCCGACGTGACACGCGTCTTTCCGCTGATGACGTCGCAGAGCGTGGTCTTGCCGGCACCGTTGGGGCCGATGACGACGCGCAGCTCGTTGCAATCGACGGAGAATGCCTTGATGTCCAGCGCCTTGAAGCCGTCGAAGGAGACAAGCACGTCCTTCAAGACGACCATGTGCCCCGTTGCGACGTCGGCGGCGTGTGCTGCAGCTACCATTTAAACACCCTCCGGCACCGCAGTGGCGGTCGCCGCCACAACGGGGAACCCGCGCTGGCGGCGCAGGGCCGCCTTCTTGCCCGCGAAACTCGTCGCCCCGGCGGTCGCAAGAATTGCCACAAGAACCCAATACTTAAGCGGCAAGCCGAACACCCGGACGAAGGAGCCTTCCAGAAAGGTCGGCATTAGCCCGATTGCTTCAAGTACCACAAATAGCGCAATCGCAACCAACGGAACCGCCGTCAGAGCGGCCTGCGCGATTCCCTCCCCGGCGGTGACCTGGCGCTCCAGCTTGCTCCAGATTCCCGCAAAGCCCTCGGGGAAGAAAAGCACGACCGTCACCGCCACGCCGCCCAGGACGAAAGGCCACAGCGTGGGCAAGTCCGAACTGAGCGAGGAGCGGGCGACGTTCATGAGCAGCGCGCCGAATATCGCGCCCCACAGCTTTCCCCGCCCGCCGAGCGCAACGCCCACCACCATAAAGATGGAAGCCTCGACGTTCATATCCTGCGGCGTGATGATCCCCACCTGGGGCGAGTAGAGCATCCCGCCCACAGCCGCGAGAATCGCGCCGACGGAGAAGGCGAAGACTTTGAACGCGTAGGGCTTGTAGCCGGCGAAATAGAGGCGAGTCTCCTTGTCGCGCACCGCGACAAGGACGCGGCCCAGTCGCGACCGCACGATCGCCCGGCAGACGAAATAGGCCCCGCACACGCCCACGAGCGTCAGCAGGTAAAGGCCGATGATCCAGCGGCGTTCCTGCATCATGGGCTTGTAGAAGTTGGTCAGGCCATTGGTCCCGCCCATGAGCATTTCATTGCGGCTCATAAGCAGGAATGCGGCCCACGCCAATGCTTGCGTGATGATCGAAAAGTAAACGCCCTTTACGCGGCTGCGGAGGATGAAGAATCCAAACAGCCCCGCCGCCAGACCGGGCAGAAACATTGCCGCGAGTAAGGAAACCGGCATGGAGGTGAAGGGCTGCCAGAAACCGGGAAGCTCTTTGACATTGTTGAAGAACATGAACTGCGGGATGTTGTTGTACTCGGGCCGCACGTCGCCGCCGCCCTGCTTGAGGCTCAGGTGCATGGCCATCGCATACCCGCCCATCGCGAAGAACAGCGCCTGGCAGAGCGAGAGCAGGCCGGTGTATCCCCAGATGAGATCGATGCCGAGCGCCACGATGGCAAAGCAGAGGTACTTGCCCAGGAAATTGAGTTTGTAATCGGGCACCGCCCCCGCCGCGACGAGGCCGGGGATGACTGCGAAAAAGAGCAGGAGAATGCCGCCGATCACGGCAGCGCGCAGCCAGTACACGCGTGGGTCGGGCATGCGGAGGAGGAACGTCTGCGATGATTGATAGAGCTGTTGCGAGCGGGCCGCGTCGTTGGACGTTGATTCCGCTTGCAGGACGGGGGGAGTGTCAAGCATCGGTGAGCCTCCCCTTGGGCGGGAACAGCCCTTGCGGCCGGCGCTGCAGGAAGACGATGATCAGCACGAGCACCAGCACTTTTCCGATGACCGATGCGCCCGATGCGAGCCACGGAACCTGGCCGAGCATCGCCTCGATGTATTTGCCGATGAAGCCCAGGCTCAGCCCCGCCCAAATGGCCCCGGCGAGCTTTCCGACGCCGCCCACGACGACCACCATGAAGCAATCGACCGTGTATTCCTGTCCGATGCTGGGGTTGATCTTGTTGTAGAGCGGCACGACGACGCCCGCGAGCCCGGCGAGGCCGGTGCCCAGAGCGAATGTGAACCCGTCCACCCGCCGGGTGGCCACACCCAACGCCGCGGCCATCTCGCGATTCTGCGTCGTTGCCCGCAGCATGAGCCCGAGCTTGGTGCGGTTCACCATGAAGTAGACCACGGCGATGCACAGCGCGCAGAACGCGATAATGAACAGGCGGTTCAACGGGAAGACGATGTCGGGCGCGGCCTCGAACCCGCCTTCCATCCACTTGGGGGGCGAGACGGTGAGCGTGTCGCCGAATTTCAACCGCACGGCCTGGATGAGAACCAATCCGATGCCCCACGTCGCCAGCAGGGTTTCCAGCGGCCGGCCGTAGAGGTGGCGGATGACCAGCCACTCGACGATGAACCCGACGCCCCCGGCGACGATGAACGCAGCGGGGATCGCGGCCAAAAGATAAAATTCGTACGCCCCCGGCCAGTACGCCTTGAATGCCTCGGCGACCACGTACGTTGTAAACGCCCCCACCATCATGAACTCCCCGTGGGCCATGTTGATCACGCCCATGAGGCCGAAGATGATCGACAGCCCCAGCGCCAGCAATACCAGGATGCTGCCGGACGAGAGACCCGCGAAGGTGTTCTGGATAAAGTGGACTTCACTCTGATACCGGTCAGCCGAGCGGAGGGCGGCGCCCGCGACGCTTTGCAGGTTTGAATCGGAGCTGCGGCTCGCGACTTCGACGGCCTTGCGCAGCAGATTGGCTGCACGGCCGGTGCCGATGCTACCCAGCGCCTTTGCGGCGGCGACCTGCGCCGCAGGGTCTCCCACCACGAGATCGATGCTGTCGATCGCCTCGTGCAGAGCGGCGGCGAACGGGCCGTTGGGGTCCTTGTCGAGTTGCCTTCGCAGCGCGACGCCGGTTTTGGGCAGTTCGTCCAGAATCTTCTTGCGCATTTCCAGACGATCCTGGTAGGAACCGGCCGCAACAAGCGCGGTGGCGATCGCATCGTCTGGCGCGGCTGGCGCATTGGGACTGGATTGCTTGATCGCGTCCTGCGTTTTGCGGAGTGCGGATTTAACGGCGGTAGTCGCGGCGTCGCTTGGCGCGGGAGAGACGGGGCTCGCCGGGCGGTCGGCGGCTGCCGCGGCCATCGCCGCGACGGCGGCGCGCATCGCCGGGCCTTCGGGCGAATCGGGCTTCGCCGCCAGACGTGCATTGAGCCACGCCGCGCATTTGGTCATTTCATCGAGGAATCGCGTGGCGTCCGCCGGTTCGGGAAGGGCG
>JAQGHP010000095.1 GCA_028288775.1 Phycisphaerales bacterium
GGGTTTAAGCGTTCATGCCCTTAAACCATTGAACGCTTCTCGCGGGCCCCCCTCCCCAACCCTCCCCCGGCGTCCCGGAGGAGGGAACTGAAGACAGACCGCCGGAACCGTTACGCGCTCGCGTGCGTGATATTCACCACCAGCGCGGAGCGGCAAGCGCCGGCCGTTCAAGCAACGCCGTGCGCGTGCTTGTACAGGTTCCAGGTGAGATGGATCTGCCCCTGATGGTGGGCTTCATGCCAGATCATCATCAGGATCGATTCGCCGATCGTGCGGCCACTGGGCATCTTGCGGGCGAGCTCGTCGTGCGAGACCGTTCCTACGTAATCCCGGAAACCTTTGTAGCTACCTTCCAAAGCCGAGCGAATGGCCGCGAGGTCGGGGACGTTCTGATCCGACGGCGTACTCCCCCCGCCGTACGCGGCGACCAGCGCCTCGTCGCGCGCCTTGCCGCCCTTGATGACCACGTTGAGATACTTGTCATGCGTCGCGGCACAGTGCATCGCCTGCCACGCAATATGCGCCCGCCCCGGCCCCGGCCGCCAGGCGAGCACTTTTCCCATGTCCTGCCCGCTCTTCTCGATCCCATCAAGGCTCCCCAACAGCCGGGTGCGGGAAAAGTCCAACGCCGCTTGCAGTGTCTGACGATCCATCGTGAAGCTCCTATGGTGTTGAAAGGGAAGCCACCTGTCGGAATCGAACCGACAACCGCCGCTTTACAAAAGCGGTGCTCTGCCAATTGAGCTAAGGTGGCGTAGCCTTTGAATAGCTTAGTATTTTGCCGGCGGTCGGTCCACTGGCCCGTATCCTCGCGTTGGCCCGGGACGCCATTTGCAAAACCTTCCGCCCACATCGACAATCCCTCCCCGAGGATTCCTACAATCTCTTTCGACTAAAAACGACCACACCCTTCATGCCTTCCCGTCTCGATAAGCTCGATCCCTTGCTCGGCAGGCTCGACAACCTGCTGGCGGCCATGCCGCTTTCACAAACGACCAAACCGATCGTCGAACGCTGGCGCTCGGACGCGGCGGCGCTGCGGTTTCACCTGCGCCCGCGGGCGAAGAATCAGCCGCTGCTGGCGGCGGTGATCGGGGGCACCGGGACGGGCAAGAGCACTGTCGTCAATCGGCTGCTGGGCGTCAGCGCTTCCGCGACCAGCTTTCGCCGGACGTTTACCAGCGGGGCTGTGGCCATCGCCCGCGAGGCCGGGGACGTGCCGGATGAATGGCTCGGGGTCGAGCATGTGATCGCGACGGCTGACCGTCTCCCGGCGCGCGGGCAGGCGGGATCGTTGATTGTCGTGCCGCGGGCGGTGTTGACGGACGCCGCGACGCAGGAGCAATTGCTTACGCATGTCGTGCTGATCGACACCCCCGACCTCGACGGCGACCAACCCGCGCACCACGCCGAGGCCGATCGGGCGTTTCGCTGGGCGCAGGCGATTCTCTTTCTCGTCACGCCCGAGAAGTATCAGATGACCGAACTGCTCCCCTACTACCGCCTTGCCAACCGCTATGGGCTGTCGTCCTTGTTTGTCATGAACAAGTGCGAAGAGCAGGCGGTGGCGGAGGATTATCGGGGGCAGTTGGGGAAGCTGGGGTTCGAGGTGAAGAAGGACGCGGGAGAAGCGGACGCGGGGACGGAGGGGACGGAGGGGCAGTCGGACGCGGGGACGCGGGGACGCGGAGACACGGGGATGGAGGCGGACGGAGGAACACAGCGACGTACGAACGAGGCGATGGGCGGGACCGATGAGACTGCCGTCACTTCTTTCCCCGCGTCCCCGCGTCCCCGCGTCTCCGCGTCCTCTTCTCCCGCGTCCTTCTTCATCGTGCCGCGCGACGACGCTGGCTACGACGCGCCTCCAAATGAGAACCTCGACGCCCTGCGCACCGCCCTTTCCGACCTCAGCACTCAGCAGTTAGCACTTAGCACTTCTTCCCCGGGCTTGTCCAACCGCGCCGCCGACGTCGTCGGGCGGTTCGAGGATCAGATCCTCTCCCCCCTGCGGCAGGAGCGGCGCGAGGCGGATCAGCTTGTCGTCGCCCTTCGCGGGATGGAGACGCCCGCGCCGGGGGTGGACGTCAATCCGGTCACGCAGGACCTTCAGCGCCGGCTGCAGCAGCGGAGCATTTTGTATTTGATGGGGCCGCAGCGCGTACTCGACCGCGTGCGGCAGGCGCCGGGGCTGCTCATCCGATTGCCGCGTGTGGCATGGGACTACGTGATGCGCGGCGAAATCTCCCCCGCGGCCCTGAACCCAGGCGGCGACGGACGGGTGCGCGAAGTGCCCGACTTCAGCCTGCTATTGACCGACCAGTTCGCGGTGGTGCAGAGCCGCATCGACGATCTGCTGCGCTCCAGCCCCGCGGCGACGAAATGGATGGCCGGCGGGGGCAACGCTTACGAGCAGGCCCGCCTCGATCCCACCGACGCGGGGCGGATCGTCGAGGAAGAACTCGCCGAGCTTCGCACCTGGCTGGAAAAACGCTGGAACGCCACGCCGCGGGATACGCGGGCGGTGCAGGCGCTGTTGAAGTTTTTGCCGGGTGGGAAGAAGTTAACCGCGACCGCGGAGGCCGCGCCGTATCTGCTGGTCGTCGCACTCATCGCGCATCACGCCCTCTTCGGCACCGACTTGTTGGTGCTGGGAGGATACACCCTCGCCACCTGGCTCACCGAGCGTCTGAGCAACGAGGTCGCCGCCCACACCCGCACGGCCAACGCCCGCATCGCCGACCGCTTCGCCCGCCTGGCGCACGAGCAGATCGAAAAGATCTGCTCCTGGCTCGACCGCCAGGCCCCGCCGGCCAGGGCGCTGGAGCGCCTCGATCGAGCGGCAGGCGACCTCGCCACCGCCGCGGGAATCGCCGGGGCGCAAGAGGATTAATCCGAGTCAATCAGAGTTCATCGCGCCGTCACGGAGAACACGAAGACGTGCGTCTGACCCTGCACCGTCCGAGAACTCGGCAAAAGAGTTGTTGAACCGCCAAGGCACCAAAAGGAAAACGGGGGAATCGAACGCCAAGACGCCGAGGCGCAGACGGAGGAAGGAGAAGGAATCTCGTTCGGTGCGCTGCGTTCCGAGGGAGCGGCCTGTATTCGATGAATTCATTTGTCTGCGTTTTCCTCGTTGCCTCGGGGTCTCTGCGCTCAATTCTCCCCTTTTTCTTTGCGATTTGGCGGTCAATTCCCTTTTCCCAATCTCTTAGGCCATGGATAGGTCACGGCGCAGACGCCAGTCGGAATTGAATCCGATAGTATCTTTTCGATCATCGTCGCGCTGCCGGATGCGCAGCATGCCGTGTTCGTAGTAGTTTCGCTGAAGACATTTTCTGCTAGGCGTGCCGAGCCAAGCGCTATCCGCTCACTCACGAGATTTCTCGAAAGTGCTTGTCGCACAGCCAAAGGATCTTATTGTCGCGTGTCCGATGTCGGATCAGGCCACCGTAAGGCTTGACGGGAAAGTCCAATCCGGCCAGCGCCTTCTTGATATTCTGTATACACATCTCGTTGCTCCAATCCCGCGCTCGGCCAACGTCGTCGATCTTGTCGGACATGCCCCACTCTTCGGGAAGTGCTACCTTCTCCCACTGCTCACAGAACTTCGCCGTCAAATCCAATTCGTTCTTGGCATCGGCGGCCCACTCGCCGGCCTCCTTTACAGTCTCTCCCGCGACCGCGCCCAGCAGGGGCAGGAGCGTTGCAACCGGCTTGACCCACCGGGCCACCCTTTGTATCCCCTTTATAGTACTTGCCCACCATTCTTTCGGTGGCCGAAACTTAACTAGACCGTCGCCGCCCACGCCGTGCCATCCGTCCGGACACATGCAGTAGAGCTGCAGGCAGAAGGTCCGTTCGTAGAGTAACCCACGGCCGCTGGTCGGGTAAAATGCGATGACGCTCGGGCAGGTTAAGTCAGCGATTAGCTGGGCTTCGTTCCACTCGCTCACAAACAGGTTCTGCATCCAAACGCGCGCCTCGGCCATCTCCCGCGTCACATGTTCGCGCGTTTTGTTGCCATCGTGGTGTACCGCACGGACGATCCGCTCGGCTAACTCCAAGTGACCGGGGGCTCGCGTCAGGCCCACAAGAAGCGTCTCAATCTCGTGTTCCGATTGGCATGTTGGGCATTCCCAGCACGACGACTTGCGATGGCCGCTCCGGTGGTTTTCGAGTAGTGATTCCAGATCCGCCAGCGCCACGCTGCCTTCGCAGTTCGGCGTGGGGCAGGGCACGACGCGCACGAGCGTCATGCCAGGGTATAGGCGGGTCACCGTATCCTCAAAGCTGTCGGTGAGAATACTTAGAAATCCTTGGGGCAGCAGGCCCCGCACGGCGAAGTCGACTGTTGGCCGGTCGGGGTCGGCTTGTACAAGTGCGATCGAGGTTGGCGCGATCCGCGGCTGACCGAACAGCACGCCGCGGAGCCAGTGTAAATTCTGCGTGAACCGATGGTTCCGTGCGATGAACCACGACGGGATGCCGGGGTGCAATTCGGCCAATTTATAGCGGAGGCGGACTTGCGGCCGGTCGGCGACAGACTCCCAAACGGGATCGAACGGCGCGCTGTTCTGAGGCAGTTTCTCGACGACAACGCAACGGTCTTGCGGATCGTCCGGGATTTCGTAGGCTAAGTCGAATCGGTTCATTACGGCGACTAGTTTCTCACGTGTCGCCTCCTCCATGTCTGGCCAAAGCTGCCCCAAATGCTCGCGTCGCAGAATTCCGCGGTATTCGGTTACCTCCTGACTCGCCAATACCAAGCCGATGCAGTGGGTCAGCCACCTGGGGTCGAGGATGACCATATCCTTCAGTTCCGTGCTCTCCGCGTAATGCACGATTCGCCCGAGGGCGTTGAGCCAGTGGAGCAGGATCGGTGCCTCGTCGGTTCCGACGCCCTCGCCTTCTAGCGTTTGGACTGCCCACGCCAGTGACACATGTTTGCAGGCCCCGCTGGCCGCCGTGAGCGCCTCCGCGCCCTTCCACCATGTGTCGGGCCACTCCTTTCCCATCGTGTCCATTGTGGCGGCGTGGCGTTGCATGGCCGCCCGCAACTTGTCGATCCCCTCGCCCGTCACATTGCTGACTTTGAGCGCATCGGTCACCTGCGGGAAGTCCCGGCGGAGATCCCGTTCCGGATAGTCTGCGTGGGGCTCGTCGAGTTGTGTGCCGACGAGGATCACCTTGGCGCGCGGGGCTCGGTCGCGCAAGTTTCCCAGCCACTTGCGAAGCCTTCCCGCCTCGTGACCAGCGCGGAGGTTCCAGACGAGAAGGATCAGCGATTGCTCATGAAAAAAAAACTGGTGAGTCGCATAGTTCTGCGCCTGACCGGCGAAATCCCAGCAGTGGATCCGCATCTGCACCTTAGGCTTCACCGGATGATCCAGTCCTAGGGTTCCGATCTCAATGCCGACCGTTGCACCCTCTCGCTTTCGGTTCCCTCCACTCAGACGACCGTTTAGGGCTTCATACAGCCACGTCTTCCCAATATCGCCCTCGCCGACGATCAGTGCCTTGCACTCCCAAAGAACGCGCCGCGCCGACTGCCTGGCACGCAGATATTCGAAGACTTGTTTACTGCCCAATTTACGAATATCGGTAGGTAGGTTCTTAAGTGGATTGCCGCTCAAAGCCACTCCGCTGTCCGGCGAGGCGGTCCATGCGGGATTTAGATTGACCAACGCGCCCGGCAGATCATCCAAGCGATTATTTGCAAGATCCAGTTCAACCAACTTACGTAAGCCGCCAAGCGATTCTGGAAGATTCGCCAATTGGTTATTTCGGAGCCCTAATTGCACTAAATTGGAAAGGTCGCCGATCGCCTCCGGCAGATTCGCCAAGTGATTTTGAGCCAAATCGAGGGATTTCAACAATCTGAGGCATCCGACCGCATCGGGCAATACCCTAAGCTCAACTTCGCTAAGCGTAAGCTCTTGCAGAGAGCTTAGACTGGTGAGTTGGGGCGGAAATATTCGAAGCGGATTCCTTGATAAAAGCAGGATTTCTAGTCCGACGAGGTTTCCGAATTCGGGGGGAAGGTCCGTCAACTGGTTGCCGGTCAGATGAAGTTTCTTGAGAGAATTGAGTCGCCCAATCTCCGGCGGGAGGGTTTTGAGCCCAAGTCCGCTTAAGTTCAGATCAGATTGATTCACCGATTCAGCCTCGGCAATGGCTTCCCGCGCAAACGCGTAATTCCGTTCTGCTTTCTCCGACATCGGCTGCCTCCCAAAGAAGGGCTGCTTCGTTCGGGTCGACGAACCCGCCACCGGGGATAGTTTCCCATGCCGTACCCA
>JAQGHP010000100.1 GCA_028288775.1 Phycisphaerales bacterium
CCTACGTCGCAGCGATTACTCGCGCCAAGAACGCCAAGGGGCCAAAGACGCCAAGAAAATTTTCTTGGCGTCTTTGGCCCCTTGGCGTTCTTGGCGCGAGTAATCGCTGCGACGTAGGCCACGCAATAATCCGGCAATAAAGGCCCCTCAAGCCACGCCGAGATCCTTCGTCGTGAAGAGCGCCTCGAACGTATACCCCGCCGATTCGATGTTCTCGCGAGCGCCTTCCATTCGGTCGATCACGGCCACGATCCTGTCGATCTTCGCCCCGGCGTCCTTGAGGGTTTTGGCGGCTTCGATGACCTGTCCGCCGGTGGTGAGGACGTCTTCGACGATCAGCACGGTTTCGCCGGGCTTGAGCGTGCCTTCGACGAGCTTGCTGGTGCCGTAGTCTTTCTTCTGGTTGCGGATGATGACGAAGGGCTTGCCCGTTTCCATGGCCGTGACGGCGGCCAGCGCCACCGCGCCCAATTCCGCGCCGGCGATGCGGTCCACCTGCGGGCCCACCTTCGCCGCGAAGAGCTTGCCCAGCTCGCGGAGGATGTCGGGCTGGGTCTCGAAGAGGTATTTGTCCATGTAGTAATTGCTCTTGCGGCCGCTGCGGAGCGTGAATTCGCCGCGGAGCAGGGCCACTTCGGCAATGCGCTTGCTGAGTTGATCGCGTGTCATGGGAGACGAATATGGGGAGAGAGCGGGGCGGCGTCAAATCGGGGAGATTCACGACGCGGGCGTGAGAGCGCGTACCGCCGATGTGGGGGTAAAACGTAAAGACGTAAAACGTAAGGACGTAGAACGACCGTTCTGCGGACCCCACCGAAAATCATCGCACCATCATAAATCCGCCGACGGTGAGGGCCGGCGGAATAGTGGAGAGCAGCAGGTAAGCCCCAATCTGCCGCTTCGACCAGAGATCCGAGTAGATGATCGTCGCCGCCACGGCTGCGATGAACACGATGGCGAGTTGGAGTATGAACAGCACTCCACGCGCCTCCAGTTCGAAGGGCGAACCGTCCCTATCCAGTTGTGCCCAGGCAAACAACAGAACGCTCACGAAGGTGCTGATGGCATGGAAGACAATTGCCCCGAGAAGTGGCGGGCGCCGGAAAATTCCGCGAGAGAGCTGCCTGGGGGCCTGGCGTAATTCAGTCGATGCGGACCGCCGATCAAGTCTTCACTCCGCCTTTAACGATGGCCGCCGCCCGTGTTGCCGCCCGATGCACGGGAGCCGTTTGCCGATCCGCTGCCGCCGTTGTTGCTGTCGCGGGCGGAAGCGGCGCGCGGTGCGTCACCGCCCCTTGGGCCGTTATAGCCTCGGCCGTCGTATCCACGGCCCGGGTACACCCGGGGCGCGGAGCTTCGATCGATGCCGGCGGCGGAGCCGATCTGGTTGCCGTTGAAGTTGCTGGACTGGAAGCGGGTCGAACTGTCGCTCGAAAAGACGCGCGGGCCCGCTCCGACACTCCCGGCGACATTTACGCTGCCGCTGGAGTTGAAGCCGCGGGTGACGGTGATCCCGTCGATCGAACCGCGGTCAAACCGGCTGGCGTCGATCGAGGCGTTGGTGATGACCGAGCGGCCGCCCGTTCGGCCTTCGTGGTGGTCGTGGTCGCGATTGGTGCCGACAAATCCGCGGCCCCAGCCGTCGGCGAAGGAGAAGCTTAATCCGAAGCCGGAAGAGAACGGGTAGGCGCACCCGTAAAACGAGCTATAGGGCGCGCAGTAGGGCGTGTAATACCCGTTGTAATAAATGACGGAGGGTGAAGAGTAAACGTAGCGGCTGTAATCGCTGGAGTACGAGTCATTGGCCGAGGGGGAAAACGCATAAGGACTGTAGGTGCCTGCGGGAGGTGGCGATTCCAACCCATCCGTGCGCACGCCGGTGGAAGAGGGCGGCGGCTCCACGTCGGCCGGCGGCCGCGGGGCCTCGCGATGCGTTACGTCGCGCGGGTCGCGGGAAATCCCGGCCTCCACCTGGTTGGCCAAGGCGTCTTCCATGTGGAAAATCTGCCCCGATTCACCCGTGACCTTGAGCCCGACGAGCGGCTGGCCCGTTTCCACGTCGAGCACCTGCCCGGTGATCCGCAGTTCGTTGCCCGAAGAAAAGAAGCCGCCGGCCACCAGAAAACGAGCGCCCAAATCGCGGGCGGTTTTCAGGGCGTCTTCCGCGGTCGGCGCGGTTTTGTCAGTGCTGAGGATGCGGTCGGGCGCGGCGGCGGTGAGGTCGGCCACCAGGCTTTGCTGCACCGACTTGCCCACCCACGGATTCGTGTCGTTCGGGTTGACCGCAACAAAAGGCATGACAAGGATCTTGCCCGAGGTGCGGTTCAGGGGATTGAAGGCAGGAATGGCAGCCGCGGGAACGGCGGGGGGCTGCGGGTCGGCGGACCATCCGATGGTCGGGCCGATTGTCGGGAGAAGGGCTGGCACGGCGAGGGCCAGCCAGCCACGCACGCACGCTCGGTATCCCTGTCGCATGGTTGTATTGTAGCAGTCGTTGCGTTAGCCGCACCAAAAAACCGAAATCTTGCAGGAGGTTCCCATGTTACTGGCGGAGCTGAGCATGTGGCCCATGGACAAGGGCGAAAGCGTCGGCCACTACGTCGCCCGTGTGCTGGATGTAATCGACCGCAGCGGCCTGCCTTACAAGCTTGGGCCCTTGGGCACGACGATCGAGGGGGAATGGGACGAGGTCATGGCGGTGCTGAAGCAGTGTTATGAGGTGCTGGCCGCGGACTGCAACCGGATCGCCTGCACGGTGAAGATGGACTACCGGAAGGGGCATTCCGGGGCGATCGAGGGGAAGGTGAAATCGGTGGAGGAGAAGTTGGGGAGGGAACTGAAGAAGTAGAGGGGGATTTGCGATCAGAGGGATTTGCGATTGGAAGGAATTGTAAATCTAAGTCCAGTAGCGGCTGGTCGTTAGCTGAATACATTCACTTTATCAAATTCGTTAGAAAAAGTGCCTTTAAATCGGTCAAAATCGGTCAAAATCGGTCACGACCCTTCGCCGCGGGCTGAAAACAAGGTTTTGGGGTGCGCGGACGGTACTCGGTGACCGACCGCAAACGGAGACATCGGTCAGACCCACTTTCAGGCGTTCATGGACCACGTCTTCCAAGCGCAAATCGCAAATCGGCAATCGCAAATCCCCTCCCTTTCCCTTGCGGCTATTCGTCCGCGCGTTACTTTAGAGGCCGGTCTGTGCCGGTCTGATTTTCACTTGGTTTTCACGGAAGGTTTCACGGATGAAACTGCTCACCCGCGTCGTTTGCTGGATGGGTTGTGGGGTGCTCGCGGTCGGGGGGACGCCGGCCGTCGTTCGGGCGGATCTTGCCTCTGACGTTCAGGTCGTGCTCCAGGACAAGCTGCTGCGCAAGGCGAGCGTCGGGGTTGACGTATTCCGATTGGGGAAAACCCAGGCGGATGTGAAGGAGATTTACAATCTCCGCGCGGACGTGCCGCTGACCCCGGCGAGCAATCTGAAGCTGGCCACGAGCTCCGCCGCGTTGGATACGCTCGGGCCGGAGTTTCGCTTCCGCACCGTGCTGCTCCTGCACGATGGCGATCTGGTTCTCATTGGCGATGGCGACCCGACCTTTGGCGACGCCGAGTACCTCAAGAAGGCCGGCTGGAAGGTCACCACCGTCTTTCAGAACTGGGCCGAGCAACTCAAGAAACTGAACATCGCGAGCGTCAGGAACGTGATCGTTGACGACAGCATCTTCGACGAGAACTTCGCCCATTCCCGCTGGCCCGCCCGGCAATACACGTCGCGCTTCGAGGCCGAAGTCGGCGGGATGAACCTCAACGCCAATTGCGTCGACTTCACTGTTCAACCCACCGCGCCCGGGCAGGCCGTGGCCTATGCCATGGACCCGCAGACGGCGTACGTGACAGTCAGGAACGGCTGCGTCACCGGCAATTCCAACGGCATCCGTCTCGATCGCAAGCCCGAGGCTAACGACGTGGCCTTGGGAGGTGAGACCCCGAGCCGCGGGCTCGCATCGGTATCCATTACCGTACACGATGCGCCGATGTACGCCGCGACCGTGCTCGGCGAAACGGTCGCGGAGAAGGGGATCAAGGTGACCGGCCAGGTAAAGCGCGACCGCACCCAACGCCAACTTCGCGAAAAAGCCGGCCCCGCGGCGGCAGGGTGGACGATCATCGGCATCCACGAGACGCCGATCCTTCCCGTCCTCGCCCGCTGCAACAAGGACAGCATGAACCTCTACGCCGAGAGCCTGTGCAAGCGCCTCGGCTACGAATCCACCCACGCCAGCGGCTCCTGGGAATCCGGCACGGCCGCCGTCGGCGCGTTCCTCAAAAGGGCCGGCGTGCCCGAGCCCGAGTTCAAGCTCGACGACGGCAGCGGCCTCTCCCGCGCCGATGCCATCAGCCCGCACGGCCTGGCCCGCGTGTTGACGTACGACTATTACGGGAAGAACCACGACCTGTTTTTCAGCACGCTGTCGGTGGCCGGGGTGGATGGCACGCTGGACGACCGCTTCCGCAACGCGGACGTCCGCGACCTCCGCCGACGCGTCGTGGGAAAGAGCGGCTTCATCGAAGGCGTTAGCACGATCAGCGGCTACCTCAAGGCCCGCGACGAGCAGTGGTACGCCTTCTCGATCATGATGAACGGCATCCCCCACCTGAGCAATTCCGAGATCAAACAGCTTCAGGAAAAGATCATCAAAGCCGTGGACAACAGCACGGTGAGCGCATCAGCGCGGGGTTGAACGGAGTCGGGCGATCGGGTGAGAAGAATTGAACCGCCAAGGCGCCAAGGCGCCGAGGGGGAAGAATCGAACGCAGAGACGCAGAGGCGCAGAGGAAAAACGCAGAGAAAGTCATTAGGTCGAATGCACGGCTTTTTTTCGAATTGCTGAACACGCACC
>JAQGHP010000107.1 GCA_028288775.1 Phycisphaerales bacterium
TCTGGCTCCTGGCTTCTGGCTTCTGGCTTCTGGCTTCTGGCTTCTGGCTCCTCCGCCTGTCCTCCGCACTCTGCACTCCGTCAAGCCAACCCATCCCACCGCTCCGGCTCTTCAAAGTTCTCCGCCACCGGCGGGCGGCTCAACTCGACGATGAGGCGGAGGGGCTTCCAGTCGGGCGGGAGCTCGAAGGTGCTTTGCAAGACGCGGGGTTGCGGGAGGGGCTCGGCGGGGCGGGCCCAGACGAACGAGACCAAATCGTAGCCGCTTGCGATCGCGAGATAGCTCATGGGGATGCTCCGAGAGGGTTGAACAACTGCCTCCTGCGTCCGGCCGCCGCGGGCCGACGTCGTTGGGTTATATTTCATCTTTCGGCCTTTCCCTAACAAAAACCTAAATTAATCATTTGTCCCTGCTGATCGCATCGTCGTTTTGGCGCTTCCACCATTAGTTGTGTCGTGGCTTTTCGCAGCGTCCAATAATCTCTTCGCCGATAATGTGGGAACGGGGTTTGACGTTCGGTACGGGTTAGGGAATAATGTGAAGGGTAAAGAGCGAAGGGTGAAGAGTGAAAAGGGAAATGCGCTGGCCGCTTTCTTTCAATCTTCAGGCTTTACTCTTTACACTTTTCCCCTCGATCGCTACGGCACCCACCTTTTACTCCTTACCCTTCACTCTTTGTTCTTTCCTTCCCGTCCCGCGATTGAAACGCGTCGGGGATTCGGGTATGTTATGGACTCACATTTGCATGTTCAGCGGCGGCTAATTCATTCAATCGTGTGAGCATTTCAGGGGGTTTGCCGAAACGGGCTACTGCGGACGCAGGCCATCGCAGGGGTTTTTCATGAATGGAATTGACGAGCAGGGAGAACGCTCCGAACAGCAGGTCGAGGGCGAATGCCGCGCGGCCTTGGACTCGATCCGCCGCATTGTGCAGCTCCTGCGGCGCACCGCGCCCGCGGGCGGCGCGGGCACGAACTTGGCGGGCGCTACACTGAGCGCCGCGCAACTCTTCGTGCTGCGAAAGCTGGCGGACGTGCAAAGCCTTTCCGTCGGGGAACTGGCCGAGCGCACGCTGACGAGCCAGAGCTCGGTTTCGGAAGTGGTGCAGAAACTCGTGACGGCGGGGCTGGTGATGCGCGTGCGCTCGCCGCGTGACGGACGGAGCGTGGAGTTGTCGCTCACGGAAGCCGGGCAGAACGTACTGCGGCTGGCACCGGTCGCCCCGCAGGATTACCTGATCGCGGGCCTGAAGCGCATGCCCCCGCGCGACCGCCGACAGCTCTGCCGCCTGCTGGGCCGGCTGGTGAAGGAGACGGGCATGGCGGACGTGACGCCGCGCATGCTCTTCGTGGACGGAAGTTCCGCCGGCACGCGGCAGGCTTGAGGGGCCGAGCGTGAAGCTCTGTAATTCGTAGGAAGTCCATGTAGTAGGGTGGGCGTACTCGCCCACCATTGTCACTCAGGCGGTCGGAGTACACCCACCCTTACATGATTCGGAATTCCGCGCGACTCTACGTTCCGCCCCTCACCCTATCCCTCTCCCCCGAGTACGAGGGAGAGGGGACCAGAGCGGGCCTTCGGTCCGACCGGGGCGGCTAAACTGGGCGCATCAATCAATGGGAATCGGTATCACTTCATCGCAGGAGCCGTCGCGGGCTTTTCGGCGGATTGAAGCAGGCTTGCGAGTTCCTGCAATTCCGCCCCGTTGAGGTCCGATACCGCCCACGCGTCCATCTTTCCGTCCGTCCAACTCGCCACGTTGTAGCCTTGCAGTGTTCGCGCGCGGCCGTCCGCCGGGGGTCCTGATGTGTGGGGCCAGACGAACACGTTGATGATGTGGGCGTTCCGCCGATAGATCAACGCGGCGACCGGACGCCCGCCTATGTAGTCCAGCCGCCCGCCGACCAGATCAAACCCTTCTGCCCCAAGGTCCGGGACCTGCGGCGAAAAATCCAGCTTCCCCGCGAACCACGGTTTCACCGTGTGGCGGTTGGACGAAGGCACTTGCACCAGATCCACCTGATTGGCCAGCAGCGAGCGGATGTGGCTCGACACCACTTCGCCGGCGATCGCATCGTTGGCCAAAACGCGGCGGGACTCGATCACGATAAATGCAGCGCCGATCACCAGCGCCAGCCCCGCGGCCATGGCCCACCATCGCGGGCCGATTCGCCAGACATTCCGGTCCGGGGTGCGCGTCTCCTTCGACGCGGCGGCGAGCACCTTCCGTTTCAGCGCATCGGACGCCTGATAGCGCAGTCCCGGGTCGGCCGCGGCCCGGCTGATGCGGAGCGTCTGCGCGTAGAGGGCGGCGCACTGCGGGCATTGCTCCAAATGCCGGGCGACCTGCGCGCCCGCGGCAAGATCAAGTTCGCCATCCGCGTACGCGCCGGCGAGGTCAAGAGTTTCAGTGCATTGCATGTTAAGACTCCTCGGCGGCAAGCGGGGCCAGGCTCTCGTGCAGCCGCTCGCGGGCCCGGGCCAATCGCGACATGACCGTGCCCGGCGGCAGTCCCGTGACCTGCGCGATCTCCTTGTAAGACATGCCTTCCATCTCGCGGAGGATGACGACCTCGCGGTAGTGGACGGGCAGCGCGTCGATCGCCTCGCGGACGCCCCGGGCTCGCGCGGCCTGCTCGAGGATCGCGCCGGGCTCGAGCGTGTCGATGGGCACGCCGGGCGAATCGTCCTGCGGGCCGGGAAGCGTTTCGCCGGGGCGGTTGCGGCGGAGCCAGGTGAAGCAGGTGTTACGGACGATCGTCAGCAGCCAGCAGCGCGCGTCGTCGCCCCGTAAGCCGTCGAGTCCGCGGAGCGCACGCAGCGTGGCCTCCTGAACGACGTCGTCGGCGTCCTGCTCGTTGCGAGTCAGCCAGCGCGCCAGGTTGTACGCCGCGTCCAGGTGCGGCATTACGACCAGCTTGAACCGGCCGAGCCTTTCGTCATCGAGCACGCCGACTCCCTGTCGCAATGCGACCTCTATTCTCGTTCCAGACTATCGCCGCCCGCCGGATATTCCCGCAAGACGGAACATTCCGCGCTTGGAATATTTTTGCGGCATTCGGGTCTTTGCGGGCATAGGCAATTGCGTTTCGTTGCACACGCAGCCCGTCGTATTTGGCGCCTGCTGGCCCGCACCTTCGCGAATTGTAGGCCGCGGCCGGCCCGCGACGGGATGGTTTCTTCGACCGGGGTACCGGCCGAACGTCACGGAGTACCGTGACCCATGGGCGAGCCGCCCATGCCACGAAAGACGCCCCTCGTCTCATTCCAAGGAGTTCCACCGATGCGATGGCGAACATTACAAATTTGGGCCGTGCTGGGGGCGGAGCTGATCGCCGGCTTTCTGGCCGGAGGGTGCCGTGAGAGTAACGCCGCGGCGGGCGGGCCTGTTTCACCGTCCCCCATGGCAGAACCTCCAGCAGCGACCCAGCCTTCCGCGACTGGCCCGGTCGGGATCGACAACTTTTCCTATAACCCGGAAGTGATCACCGTGCCCGTCGGCACGACGGTCACCTGGGTGAATCACGACGACGTGCCGCACACCGTGACGAGCGCGGACAAGCGATTCGTGTCGTCCCCCGCGCTCGACACCGACGGGCGCTTCTCGCAGACGTTTACCGCCCCCGGAACCTACGCCTATTACTGCGCGGTTCATCCGCACATGACCGGAAAAGTCATCGTGAAATAGCCGCATTCCAATGACCCCCTACCGCAAGGAGTTGACCATGTCAGACCATATCGAGAAGAACCTCGCCAACGACGGCATCGACCGTCGCGGCTTCCTCAAGTGCATGGCCTGGGCCGGCACCGGAATGCTCTGGAGCGTCAGCGGCGGAGTGCTCTCTTCCCGCGCGTTCGGGGCGGACGACCCCGCCGTCGGCGCGGCCGCGGCTTCGGCGGATTTCAGCTTCGTGCAAGTCAGCGACAGCCACATCGGCTTCGGCAAGGAGCCCAACAAGGATGTCGTCGCCACCTTCACCGCCGCGGTCGATCGCATCAATGCGCTGCCGACCCGCCCGGACCTACTGCTCCACACGGGAGACCTCACGCACCTCTCCAAGCCCGCGGAATTCGACACCGTGGCGCAGGTGCTTAAGGGCGCAAAGTGCGGGGAATCGTTCTACGTCCCCGGCGAGCACGACGTCTTCTCCGACGGCGGCAAGGCCTTCAAGGACCGCTACGGCAAGAATACGAAAGGCACCGGCTGGCATAGCTTCGAGCACAAGGGCGTGCACTTCGTCGGCCTGGTGAACGTCGCCGACCTCAAGCCCGGCGGACTGGGGACGCTGGGTGTCGATCAGATCGCCTGGCTTAAGAAGGACCTCGAGCCGCTGGGCGCCAGCACGCCGGTCGTGGTCTATGCGCACGTGCCGCTGTGGACCGTCTTCCCCAAGTGGGGCTGGGGCACGGGCGACAGCGCGGATGCCCTGGCGCTGCTGAAGCGATTTGGTTCGGTGACGGTGCTCAACGGGCACATCCATCAGGTGCTGCAAAAGACTGAAGGCAACATCACCTTCCACACGGCCCGTTCCACCGCCTTCCCTCAGCCCGCGCCGGGGCAGGCCGAGTCGCCGGGGCCGATGAAGAATGTCGCCGCGGACAAGTTGCGCTCGATGCTCGGGCTGACGAGCGTGAAGTACGTCGAGAAGCACGGGGAACTGGCGGTCGTGGATGAGACGCTGGAGTAGGCGGCGTGTGGATGGTTGTTCCGGCGTCTGTCCGCAATTCCCTCCCCCGGTAAACCGGGGGAGGGATAGGGAGGGGGCCTGCGAGGAAGGTTCAATGGTTGAAGGGTTCAACGGTTCAAAGGGCGGATCTCTTGAACACTTGCGCTCTTGAACCTTCTCGCCCCCCCCGGAGTACCGGAGGAGGGAGAAAGAGGATCCCTCCGAAACTGTCATGCGCCCCCTTCGATCCCGTATGCCCTCGACCGTTTGAACCCTTGAACCCTCTTCCACGTTACAATCCGGCCATGACGCCGGTCCATCGCAACGCTGCCCATCCTGTTCGCGAGGCGTTTGCCCATGGGATTTCCCGCCGCGGGTTTCTCGCATCCGCGGCAATGCTGTATGCGGCCGCCGCGACTTCGTCGCGCGGTGACGAAGCGGGCGCGGTGGATGTTTCTCAGCGCATCACTCGCGGGCGCAAGTTCCTGGCGGGGTTGTTCGATCCGTCCCTCAATCTTCTCCCCGAATTCGCGGGGGCGAAAACCTACTGGCTGTTCCACGACAACTATCTTGCCGCGAAAGTGCTCAAGCCCACCCATCCCGAATTGGCGGGGAAGATCGTCGAAGCCATCCACGGCTACGGCGCGCGCGTCTCGGGCAAGATCGAAATCCTCTTCGACGAGTCGACCCGCCCGCTCCCCTTCCGGCATTACCGCCTTTCCGAAGTGAAACGCATCGGGGAGAAGATCGTCAAGAACGAGGTGGTTTCCGACGACGAGTTCGTGGGTTGGCGGGAATACGCCGACCTGCTCTGCTTCGCCGCCGTCGCGCAGGCCAAAACCGAGCCGGCAAAGGCGCGCGAGTGCATGGCGGCAGCGGAGGCGATGTGGGACGGAAAGGGTTTCCTCGATCCGCCGGCACGCGAGGGGGGAACGTACGCCACGTACAAATTGGCGCTGGCGCTCCTGGCCGCCCGGCGGGCGGGAGTAACCCTGCGCGCTAAGACGGCAGTGATCGGGCGGCTTATCGCCCAACAGAATGAAGCAGGCGGCTGGGTTACGGATTACTCTCCGGAGGGCAAACCGCTCGGTCAGGCGAACGTGGAAACGACTTCGCTCGCGATCCTCGCGCTCGAGGCGTCGGGCAGTTGAGTAACGCAGGGAGACGGGCGTGTCATCGATCTTGATATTCCGCATCGGCAGCCTCGGGGACACGCTCATGTCGCTCCCGGCGATGTGGGCGGTGCGCGAGCAGTTCCCCGGCTCGCGCATCACGCTCCTGTGCGACCGACATGTCGGAAAGAGCTACGTGCTGGCCGGCGATCTGCTCGCGGGCTGTGGGGCGATCGATGACTTCATCACCTACCCCGTCGGCGGCGCGCGGCTCCCGCGCATGTTGAAACTGGCGGCCCTGATATGGAAACTGCGGCGACGGCGCTATGACACGGTCGTCTACCTCGCCCCCACCGCGCGGGGCGCGGCGCAGGTTGCGCGTGACCGGCGCTTCTTCCGGGCTGCGGGCATTCGCCGGATGATCGGGATGGACCATTTTCCCGAGTATCCCGTGAAGGTGGCGGGCGTGCCGCTGCCCGAACTGCCGCGTGAGGGGGACTTGCTTTTGGGACGACTCGCGGCGGACGGCATCCGCGTCCCCGAGCCGGGGAAGGGCAGGCTCGATCTGACGCTCGGTGAAGCCGAGGAGCGCGAAGTTCGCCAGTGGCTTGCGGGAAAAGGGGACGATGGCGGCAGGCCGTGGATCGGCATCGGCCCGGGCGCGAAGACGCGCGTGAACCTTTGGCCGGTCGAGCGCTACGAGCAGGTCATCACAGGGTTGCTCGCGCGGTTCGACATCTGGCCCGTCGTCTTCGGCGGGCCGGAAGACAAGCAAGTCGGCGACCGGCTTGTCGCGGCGTGGGGGCGCGGGTTCAACTCCGCCGGGGAACTCGGGCTGCGGGCTTCGGTCGCGGCGCTGGCGCGGTGCCGGCTGTTTCTCGGGAACAACACCGGCACGATGCACATGGCCGCGGCTGCGGGGGTTCCCTGCGTGGCCACGACCTCTTCCCGCGAGCCGCCGGGCCTTTGGTATCCGTATGGTTCCGGGCACCGGGTCTTTCGTACCGCCATCGAGTGCGAAGGGTGTTATCTGAAGGAGTGCATCGAGCGCCGGATGGAATGCACGATGCGCATCGACGCCGACGCGGTGCTGGCGGCGTGCTGCGGGGCTCTCTCGGATCGGATTGCGCGCCAAAGCGGAAAGCAAATCGCGTGATGCGTCTCATTGAAACCTCGATCGGGCGCGGGGGCGCTCATTTCGAAGAGGGGCCGTACATGTGGGTTGTCGAGAACGTGTCGGGGACCGTCGTGGGTTGGGGTTGAACTGCTTCGACGGCGGGCCGCGCCTGAACGCCGAGTGTTCTCATAAGCGTCCAGAACCAGTCGCGGCGCATAAACGGCTTTTCGAAGAGTATGAACAAGACGGCGCTGAGCAGGAGGATCATCGGGATCAGCAGCGCGTACTGGAACAGCAGGTTCATGGTGAAATTCGTGGTCAGGTGCAGGTGGATCGTCCGTTTGCCCAGGAGGCTCTTGGGATAAGAGTGGTAGAGGTAAATCGTGTAGCACATGCCGCCGATGATGACGAGCCATCGCTGGCACACGATCCGCCGCCAGAGTTTGCCGCGGAACGCCGCGAGGCAAATGACCAGGATCGCCGGGGTGGTCGCCAGGTGCATCCAGCGTTCGGGCAATGCCGCGCCGAGCAGGAGCGCCGGCCAGGCGGCGAGGGCGGCGCAATCCCACAGTGCCGGGCGCCGCGCGGGCCGGCCCCCGTTTACAATGTAGAAATCCGCCAGGATGAATCCCGCCAGGAAGAAATGCAGTTGGCCCAGGATGTTGAAGTGGGTGCCCTGCGGCAGGATGCGCGGGAGGGCGGCAAAGAAAACCGCCGCCCCCGCGAGAGTAGCCAGCCGTGCGGGGCGGGAGCGGATCGCGAACACGCGGGTCAACAGCGGGGCGAGGAGATAGAACTGCACTTCGATCTCGAGCGACCATCCAACCCCGAGCAACGGTTCTGCATTGTAGATCAAATGATGGACGTAAAAGATCGATGCTGTCCAGTGCGGGAGGAGCTCGCGCACGGGGATGTGCTTGATCAAAGCGTAATTCAAGAGAGAAACCGAGGTCGCGATCACGTAGGGCGGCTCAATTCGCGTGACCCGCCGGAGAAAGTACGCGCGGAGCGAGACCGGCTGCGCCGCCTCGAGGTATCTTCGGGCAAAGGGGACGGCGAGAATAAAGCCGCTGATCGCGAAGAACAGCCGCACGCCGATGAAGCCCTGCGACACGACGGCATGGCCCCATGATCGTTCCGGCGGTGCGTTAAAAGCGATCGCACTCTTCACAAGAACAAAAGCTTCGACGTGGAAAAGCATCACCAGCAGGATGGCGAAGAACCGGAGCCCGTCGATCTCCGGCACGAAGCGGCCCGAAGAAGTCTCCCGACTCAGAAGCCGCCGCAGTGAGGTGAAGGCCTTGCTGATCATGCTGGATGATCGACAAAGGCTATCAACAAATGCATTCGTTCGCCAGCCGCGGGAAGGTGCTCAAATAGCTACTGCTCTTCGCGCGGCCAAAGCCCGTGGGGGCTGAGCATTTGTTTGGCCGCCCCGCTTGCGGGGTGTTTGTCTTTCGCTGGCGCGAAACGCGCCCCGCAAGCGGGGCGGCTAAACGGTAGAGATCGAGCGGGCTTTGGGAGCGCGAAACGCAGTAAACGGTTGAGAGGCCGGACGGGCATTGGCCGCGCGAGACGCAGTAAAATGAGCGACGATAGCCGGGTCCGGGCGATGGATTGGCGGCGGGGATGCGATGGGCGACGGACATCGATGGGCATTGGCGCGGGCGCGTCCCGGCGGGGGGCCGCGAAGTGCCCGACGTACGTGCGGCCGGGCGCTGCGGGAAGTTGCAAGCAAGTAGCGGCAAGGATAAGGTGACCGGTCGTTGTTCCCGCGGTTCAAACGGCCCTGCGGCGGCACGCCGGCGTCGGAAATTCTCGATATACATGCCCCGGGAATTACGAAGGAGCGGAGGAATGGTCTACCGGGCGCTCTATTGGTTTTTTGTCTTCGTCGGGCGGCCGTTCGGGGGCGTCCGGCCCCGCCGGATCACGCACTGGCTTCAGCATCGCGGCTTCGTTTCCGTCAAGCCGGCACAGGCGGACTTCCGCTGGTATCGCGATCGTGAAGGCTACCAATGGCTCCTGCACCCGCACTTTCACATCGATTCATTGATCATCGCTTTCGGCGAGTTTGAGCCGGATTTATGCACCTGCATCAAACGTAACGTCCGGCCAGGGATGGTCTGTCTCGACGTCGGAGCGAATATGGGGGTCATAAGCCTTCGGCTCGCCCGGCGAGTGGGGCCCAGCGGCGCCGTCCACTGCTTCGAGCCCGTGCCCCACGTTTTCGACCGCCTCGCGCAACACGTACAGCGCAACGGGCTGCAGGACGTCGTGCATGCGCACCGGGTTGCGCTGTCGCACGAAACCGGGTCCATGGAAATGTCTGTTGCCGACCCCCTGGAAGTGAACCAGGGTATGGGGTCGCTGGTCCGCAAGGCGGATGTCTTGAGCCGGCGGATCTCCGTTGAGGTGTTGACGCTCGATGATTTCGCTGAACAGGCCGGCTTCGATCGACTGGACTTCGTGAAGCTCGACATTCAGGGCGCGGAGCCGTTCTTTCTTGCCGGGGGCGAACGGACGCTACGGCGGTTCAAGCCGCTGATGGTGGTCGAGCTTTCGCCCGTGGATTTGGCGGGTGCCGGCAAGACGAGCAAAGATCTGCTGGCGCAGATCGAGGCGCTGGGCTACGAGGTCTATAAGCTTGGGCGGAATGGAGAGGAAGGTTCGCGCTTATTTGCGGACAATATCCCCGCGGACTTCCACGAAGAAGGCGTACTGTGCCGTGCGGCCTCGAGTCGCTAATCAGGGCACCGTGGGCACAACAGTCACATGGTTTCGAGGGCGGGAGATGCGCACCTGCTGTCAGGCGCTGTTTGCTGGTTCCGAGCGGCGTATGCGTTGCGTATTCATCAAGCCAGCGAGTCCTCGGGGTATCCGGCTAGTTCTTCGTCGCCGAACGACTCTACCGTTGTATGTTGCGCCGGTGTGATTAGCTTCGCAATGATGATTAGGAAAATGCTATTTCGGGCCAGTTCCCAGGTGGCCTCCAGGTTTTGCTCAACCAGAAAGGCGATGCTGACCATGGCCCCGGTGACACACAGCCCGACCCACGGTCGATCTCTGAACACGGCAAGACCGATGCGCTCCCCGACGGCGAGAATGCTTCCGAGTATCAATCCGCCCATCAGCCCGCCGATCACGCCAAAATCGGCCACTGGTTCCGCCACCCACGTGCTATCGGTGTCGCCTCCGGGCATTCCATAAGGGGCGTAAAAGCCGAGCACGTATAGCTCCGAATCGTAAATCGGTTTGGTTCCGGGGAAGAGATAGCGGGGCGTCGCCGCGATGACGCCGGCCCCGATCGCACGCCCCATCATCATCGGGCCCCCGTGGTCCTGGCATTCCAGAATCTGGAATATAAAGCCGGCGATGAGCGGGCGCGTTTTCAGTTCCCTGTTGATCGTGTCGTCGGCGGGGGTGTTCTTCTCGTCATAGTATTTTACCGTCGCGTTCCAGACGTCCGTCACGATTTCGCCGGTCTGGTTGGGAGCCCAGAGGACCGTCTTGCGAATTCCGATGAATGCGGGCATGAGCACGGCCCAAAAGAGGGCGGCGACGGCTGCGCCCAGCGCGAGATAACGGAACCGGATCTTGCCTCGTACCGCAATATGCGCCAGCGCGATGAGGATGAAGTACGACATCATCCATCGCCGCCCCTGCATAAAATTGTAGACCGCCTCCACGGCCAGAATGAATATCACAAGCCCACGGTGTTTGTTCCCCAGCCAGAACGCCGCGCACGCCCAAAGCAGGCAGCCGCCGGCTACGACCTCGCACATGAGCCGGAACATCACCAACAGGTAGGGCAGCTTTGCGACGTTATCGAACCCGCTGCTGGAGAAAAGGATCCCATACCCGAGGGCAAGGATCGTGCGGACGACGAGCACGATTGCGTAACAGATGATGATAGCGCCGGGTTTGGTTCGCCCCGCGTCCCGCAGCATGGACGCCAATCGGCCTACGAATTCGTGCTGCCCCTCCTGATTCACCGTGGGGATTCGAATTTCAGTGAAGAACTGCACCGCGATCAGGCCCAGAAAATAGAGCCAGATCGCGATGTACCCCCTTATGAGCAACTCCTGTTCGACAATGGGCAGGTGCCCGCCCGCCGCGAAGTAAGCGACCCACGGCCCCAGGCCGAAATAGACCGCCCCCATCCAGACGGCAATATCGATGACGGAAATCGTCCCCCAATGGCGCGTCTTGTACAAAAAGTGGCCGCCGATGGCGATCAGAATCATCGAGGCCAGCATCAATTGCAGTCCGCTCGTGTCTTCCATCAATGCACCAAGTCCTTGGCCCGGGCTAACTCGGCGATCTCCGAGAGCATCTGGCGAATTCGCTCGTGATAGCTGTACCCGCTGCGGAGGCACCGCTCCCGCCCGGCATTCGCAATACGCTGCCGCTCGTCGGGATGTGCGAGGTAATGCCTCACTTTTTCCGCCAGTTCCTGCTTCGAGGAAAAGAACTCGGCTTCCCTGCCTTCCTCGAACAAGTCCCTGTGTTCGTCGGTCCGCTCGGCCAGCATAAACGCCCCGCAGGCGGGGATTTCCACCGACCTCTGCGTTTGCAGGTCGCGGTTGATCTTCCGCAGGAAGCAAAGGTTTATCTTCGCGCCGCAAACGGCTTTCGTGTAGTCCTCGTTAAAAACCGGTGCCCGAGGGGCCGTCGAAAGCTCTTTCGCCTGCGGGAACTCGTCCCACATGCTGCCGTGAATCCGCACGGGAAAGCCTTGGCGGTCCAGGTACAGCATCTGCTGGGCGCGGTCCTGCTCGTAGGAACCGATGAACCCCACGTCCGCCGAGAACTTTTCAATGTCCGCGCCTTCCAGCGTCATCGGACGGTGAATAGCCTCGTCGTAAGCATTTCCGCTGAAGACAACCTTCGGGCAACCCAGCGCCGTAAGCTCCGCGACGCCGTAGGTCTTCGTCGTGAAATATACGTCATGGAACCGCAGGCTGCGGACAAAATTGACGGTGTTGTTGTGATTAGCGGCCATGTCGTCGGGGCTGTAGCCTGCGATAATTGCATGCGGACGTAGTCGGCGGACGTCGGCGAGCGTCGATGGGCGGAGCGTGTTCCCCTTATCGATCCAGAGCAAATCAAAAGGCTGTTCCCGGCAAAGCCGCCGGATTTGCTCGTTGGCGCCGGTGAAGTCGATCTGCCGGCGAAGACGGTAGGCCACTTTGAAACGGAACAGGGCGAGGCCCGATAAATCGCGGCGGTAGATGTCGACGGGCGTGAGGTCATGCCCCATCGACCGCATCGCCTCCAGCCGCATCAGGCACGTCCCACCAAAGCTGAGATCGCCGATATAGAGGATTCTCATGGCGCGCCCGCAATAGCAGTAACAGCGTGGCGAGCCGGATAGGCCACGACATGACTGGGCCGCGACACGTCCGGCCCGCCCGTCGGCAGCGCCTCTCCGGCCAGATCCGCCAAACGATAGCCCGCGTCTCGCAACGTCTTCTGGACCCGACGGCTGGCCTCGTCGTGGTGAATTTCGATGATGAGCACGGGGCCGTCCGGCCGAAGCATTGCGGACGCACCGTCCAAGACCTCCGCTTCGAACCCTTCCACGTCAATTTTCACCAGGTCCGGTTTGCGGTGGTCCTTGATGAAATCGTCGAGGGTGATGACATCCACGCTGATCATCGCATCATTGGCCACGGCACTTTGGCCGTTCCCGCCCGCCAAGACCGCGGTTGCCGCCCCATCGGGCTTGAGCATTGCCTTTCCGGATGTACCCCCCACCGCCGCCTTCACCAGCTCGATATTGGAAATGGAATTGACCGCGATCTGTTCGCTCACAACGTCGGAATTGGAGGGGAGGGGCTCAAAGGTAAAGACCTTTCCGGAAGGGCCGGCGATCCTTGCGGCCAGCAGGCTGAAAAATCCCGCATTTCCGCCCACGTCGTAAAAGACCTGCGACGGCTTCAACTCCCGCGCGATCGCCTCCTGCATCTGCGGCTCATAAATCCCCAGGGCGTAGCCGCTGACGAATCGGCTGTAGCATTTCCACTTCAAGCCCGCGGCCCCGCCGAAGCGGATGGTGGTGGTGCTCCCCTCGGCATGCCGCCGTACCAATCGGCGCAACGCGGGACCCAGGAGGGGGATTCTCCCGATCGAGTAAATGAATCCGGCGATCATTGGGGGCCTTTCCCTTTCGACGTGCCGGGCGTTGCCGCGTCGGGCGTAGCCGCGCCGGCTTGACGCGATCGCGCGACATCTTCGACCGGTTTGAGCAGCAGATCGGCCATGATCTTGTGCCCGGCGGCGTTGGGGTGGATTGGGTCGCGAAATAACGTTGCCCCGCCGGCCAGGGCGGCGGCGAACGACGGGCCGGTTTCGATAATCGGGACGTTGCACTCCTTGCCCACGGCCTTAATCTCCGCATAACCCGGCTCTTTCGTGTCGCCCATCTCGTCGGCGGCCTGATACTGCATCAGAAACACGGCGGCGTTCCCGTCGCGGGCCATCCGAAAGATTTCACGCTCGGCGTCCAAGCACTGGCGGACCGTATCGGGCGTGGCCGTCGGCTCCGGGGCATCCGTGGGGCTCGCCGGGTAGAGCCACGGAATGTAATCATGCACCCCGCGCGTGATCGCCTCGAGCAACGCGGACGGCGGCGCGCGGTCCGGGAAATTGGGGTTCACTCCCACCACGGGCGAAAATGTCGGCAGGTCACGGTAATCGTCGCTATTGAGGACGAGGACTACCACGTCAGCACTGAACAACCCGAACCTCTTAATGTATGCCAGCTCGTTGGGCGGCCCCCAACTGCCCGCGGATATATTGCCGACGATGACGGGGCACCCAAGATCCTGCCGAAGTTGCTGCTGGAGTCGCGATGTGACCAGTTCGGATTGGTCCACTCGCGCGCCGCCGTTGACCACGCTGTCACCAATCACCAGAACGCGGAATTCGTCGGGGTCGCTCTTGCGCAGCGGGAAATCGTCGGATCGCATCGAATAGGCATTATACGAAATCCGGTGCCCGAAGCGGTGGTATGTCCGGGAGGGCTTGAACAAGTATTCCATCTGCGGATCGGCCATCATCAGTGGCGGGTCGCCCATGCCGAGATAAAAGCGGCAGAACAGCTCACCACCAATGGCCAGGGCGAGGATCACAACGGCGAGGCGCAGCGCGAATTTTCGCAGCCGGTGCGGTAGCGTGGGCTTGTTCTTTGCGGACGCTTTTCCGATCGGGCCCGGGATGGCGGAATCCGGCATAAAATCTCACTATGGACGACTAGCCACGGCTGATCGCGGCACGCTCCCGAAACTTAATCCGTCATCGCACTGCGTCAAGTCAGATCCAACGGGCACAGCCGAAGGTGGCGGCGCCACACGAGTATTCGGGGGCACTCGCTCACACCAGTTGCCACGAAGCCGGGACGCTTTTGAGCGTTAACCCGATCGCGTCACGCGGGGCGATGACGATCTTTTCGGGGTTGTTCGCCAGCCATGCCGCCCACCAACTGAAGGTGGAGTTGGCGATGATGAAATGCCGGCAGAGCCCCATAAGCCAAAAGTCTTCGTAGTCGCGGTCCGCGCCGTTGTGGGTGACGAACTCGACGGGAAACGGGATCCGCACGTTCTCGCGGGCCCAGTCGGGAAAATCCGAGAAGACGAAAAAATGGGGCCGTTCGACGCGCCGGGCGAGGGCCTCGACTGCGCGGGTGTAATAGGACGGGTCGACGTGCCGGGCGCTGCTGGTTTGCAGCGGAGCGGCCTTGGGGACGTTGGGCACGCCATGCAGACGCCGCACGTGCAGGCACACCGCCGATACCGATTCGATCTTTTTCGCCAGCTCGATATTGGCCGGTTCGTGCGCGGTCGCCATCGTGAAGTCGCGCAACAGCACGTCGCGGAAGTCGCGGAAGTAATCTTCGTGCTGCCAGTTTCCGTCGAGGAACACCCGCCGCGTCACGCGGAGCGCCGTCAGCCGCGGCTCAAAATCGGGCGTCATTTCCTGAATATAGGTTTTCCGCTCGAAGTGCCGGTTGCGGTTGAGCGCCCGGTTGATTCGCCGTCGGATTCGCCCTGCCAGTGTCGCATAGGACCTCGACGGATCAATGCAGGGCTGATCGATCTTGAAATGATGGAGCTGATAATTGCGCCGGTAGAAATCGCGCGGAAATCCGGAAAGGTTGTCGAGCACCAGCGGCACGCCGCCGCGCAGTGACAGGGCCCGCGCCGTCGCGTATTGGAAGAGCTGATTGCCCAGGCCGTTGCAAATCTGCACCGTGACGCTCGCGCCGTTGAGTTGGGGGTTGCTCACTCGTACCCCTCATGGGAAAACGCGGGCGAGCCCTCCTTCACGAAAATCATGTCCGCCTGCACCAATTCCCCGTCCCGCGGGCGCTGGACGTAAGAGCAGATGTCGTATGCGCGAAAGCCCGCCGACGCGACGTGGCCCATCACCTCGAGCGCCAGGGGGCAACCGGCGTAAATCCGCCGGAAGGAAAGCTCCAACAACAACAATTGCGTCGTGCGGAGGCACTCTCCGGCACCTTTTAGTACTTCCAATTCATACCCCTGCACGTCCGCCTTGATCATCGCGGGGGGGGCCAGCATGTCCGAGCCAAGGAACGAATCCAGTGTCCTCACCTCGACCGCCCGCTCCTGCCCGCCGCCGGCATATTCGCTGGGCAGAAAGCTCGACTGGTCCCCGTGTACCTTTATCGGGAGCACACCCGCCTGCGCCCCCAGCGCCCCCGACCAGAATTTCACGCGCGGGCGCTCGCCCGCGAGGGCCGCGAGCGCCCCCGCGTTTTCCGGCAGCGGATCCACAAGGAAATAGCGGGCGTCCGGGAAGATCGTCATGCACTCGCGGGTCCATTTTCCGTCGGACGCGCCCACGTCCACGATTTGCCCGGGCGTCACACCCAATGCCTTGAGCCGGCGCAGCGCGGTCTCGAAGCCGCGCGGGCCCCAGCCCGTGTTGACCATCCGCACGTGGGCAGCGCCGAGAATTCCGTTGACGATGGCTCGTATCTTCGACCGCATGAGTACCTTCGCCGGGTGCAAGTTCTGGAGGGGAATTATCCCAGCGCCGCCTTATAGATTTGATGAACGGACGCGGCGTATTCGTCCACGGACGGAACGTTGCGCGTATGTTGGGCAAACGCAGCAACCAGCTCGGGCGAGTCCGCAAGCCGCGTGATTGCCGCCGCCAGCGCGGCCTCGTCGCCCATCGGAAAGGTCAGCCCGTTGATTTCGTGTTTCACGAGGTGCGTCATCGACGGCACGTCCGTGCAGATCACCGGCCGCCCGCTGGCCAGCGCCTCCACCAACGCGGCGGGCGTGTTATCGTACCAGAGCGAGGGAATCACGGCGACATGGTTCGCGCTGTAAAACCGGCTCACCTGATCGTTGGGGACCAGACCCTCCCAAGTCACCCGGCACCCGCCCGCCCCAGTCGCATATCGCTGTTGCAGCCCCTTCGCGTAATCGTTGTTCAACCCCCCGGCGATGTGCAGCGAAACTGGCCGCGACGCCCGCACCCGCTCCAACGCCCGAAGCAAAAGTTCGATGCCTTTCTCCTGGGAAATTCGTCCCAGCGATGCCAATCGCAGCCCCCCGTCAAACGACGGCAGCGGCTCGACCGCGGGCTGCCCGACGTAGAACCAGGGGAGCACGTGTATGCGCTCGGCGGGGATTCCGAACTGCCGGAAGAAATTCCCCGCGAACGGGCTGGGAACGATCAGCGCGTTGAGGGAAGTCATTTCGGTTTTCGAGCGGCTCATCGTGAGCGCTACCCGTTCGCGAACGGGTATCCGCATTCCGCCACGACGCCCGATCGGTCCCTGAAGCTCTGGCCCAAAGCCGTACCGCTCAATCGCCGCCCGCGCGGGGCGCCACCGTATGGCCGCTTCGTTGAGCTTGCCCAGCGTGTTGAACCCGGCGACCACGCACTTGCCGCATTTTTCGACGCCCACAACGCTGTCGCAAAGCTTCCCCTCTCCGGTGACCAGCAGGGTGCGCATGCAGCCCGCGCCGAAGTCGTGAATGCTGCACGCGGTGGGGACGCCCAGGCGCTGGGCGGCGTGCAGCATGAAGCGCGTGCCCTGCCAGAAATGCTGGTGGACGAACGCGGGCGCAAGGCGCGAGAGAAAATGCATCCCCCATTCGACGGCGCGTTCCCACTCCGCTTCGTTCATAAAGCGGTCGCGCCACAGCGGCGGGAAATCGAGGACGTGGTAATCGAGCCCGCCGTGCTCAACGGAGATCCAGGGAACGCCCTCGAACGCCGGCCCCGCAGGATCAGGGACTGGCCCGCGCCAAAACCCGTCGCCCGAGAGTGTAAGGATCTCGACGTCAACGCCCGCCCGGCGCAACGCCATGACCTGACTGGCCAGCACCCGGTTGCCTCCCTTGGTCGAAGGGTCGGCAAAGCATCCGATGTGGAGAATCTTTTGGCTGGCCATGGTCCCTACGCTTCAATCCTTACGAGATTTACGATGGGATACGCGGCGAGGATCGGCCCCGACCCTCCCGCACGTTATCGGCCCCCTTCGTACCACGCTTGAAATGGCCATTCGAGCAATCCATAGTGTGCGCACGTGGTTACGATCAGGGAGATTGTGAACCGCGGGCACAACTGCGACGAATAAAGGATTACCAGAGGACAGTCAAATCGCCGGAGCCGGAGAGGCATCTGGACCACGAAGGCTCTGCATGAAGGTGGACTATCTCATCGTCGGCGCGGGTCTCACCGGCAGCGTCATCGCGCGCTCGCTGGCGGATGCGGGGCGCGACGTGCTGATCGTGGACCGCCGGGCGCATTTCGGGGGCAATGTTCACGACCACGCCCATGAGAGCGGCATCCGCATCCACACCTACGGGCCACACTATTTTCGCACGTCGTCCGACCGCATCTGGGCCTTCGCCACCCGGTTCGCGCCGTTCTTTCGGTACGAGGCATCCCTCAAGTCGCTTGTGGACGGGGAACTGGAGAACTGGCCCATCGCGGCCAGCTACATTCGCCGGCGCATTGGCGAAGGATGGAAGCCGGAGTTCATCGGCCGGCCCGGCAACTTCGAGGAGGCCGCCCTCTCACTGATGCCGCGGGCGATCTATGAGAAATTCATTAAGGAGTACAACGAGAAGCAGTGGGGCGTGCCCAACGCCACGCTCGCCGCGAGCCTCTGCACGCGGTTTGACGTGCGCCTCGACGACGAGCCCCGCCTCAAGCCCGACTGTAAGCATCAGGGCATCCCCGCGCTGGGCTACGCGCACTGGATGCAAAAGATGGTCGAGGGCATTCCCGTCCTCCTCAACTTCGATTTCCTGAAGCGCCGCAAAGAGATCAAATCGGCGCGGATGCTCATCTTCACCGGGCCCATCGACGAATTCTTCGGCTACGACCTGGGGAAGCTCGTCTACCGCGGGCAGCGCCGTCAGCACACCTACCTGCCCGACACCCAGATCGTGCAGCCCTGCGGACAGGTGAATAATCCATCCCACCTTGGCGGGCCGCATATTCGCACGCTCGAATGGAAGCACATGATGGACCCGCAGTACGCGGGCCGCATCCGTGGGACGGTGCTCACCACCGAGGTGCCCTACTCTCCGGAGAACCCCGCGGATTATGAATATCCCTTCCCGGACGAGAAGAACGCCACGCTCTACAAAGCCTACCGCCAGCGGGCCGACGGCCTGCGGCGGACGCTGGTCTGCGGAAGGCTCGGCGAGTACCGATACTACGATATGGACCAGGCCATCGGCCGGGCTATGATGCTCGCCGAGAAGATGCTGGACCGCACTAAACCCCCGGACGAGCCCAATGACATCCGTCGCCCTTAAGGCTTCCATCGCTGCCGTTGTCGTCACGCGCAACCGCCTGGCGCTCCTGAAGGAGTGCGTCGAGGCGCTGCGCGCCCAGACGCGCAAGCCCGACGTTATTTTCGTCATCGACAACGCCAGCGACGACGGCACCGCCGACTGGCTTAAAGGCCAGCCCGATCTCACCGTCATCCGTCAGGCGAACCTGGGCAGCAGCGGCGGGCAGTACGCGGGCGTGAAGGCCGCCTACCGGGCCGGGCACGACTGGTTCTGGTGCCTGGACGATGACACCATCCCGCACGCGGATGCGCTGGAGCGCATGACCGCCTGCCCGTATTTCGCGGACGAGTGGACGGGGTTTCTCGCCAGCATGGTGCTTTGGACGGACGGCTCGCCGCACCGAATGAACAACAGCGACCCCGTCGCCGTCTGCGACTGGGCGCACACGGTCTTAGCCGACCATTGTGTGCGGCTGGGCTCGTCGTCCTTTGTGTCGCTGCTGGCCAGCCGCCCGGCGGTGGCCAAGGCCGGGCTGCCGCTGCGCGACATGTTCCTGTGGGGCGACGACGTGGAGTTCACCGCCCGCATTGCCCGCGATTTCAAGTGCTACGTGGTGCTGG
>JAQGHP010000117.1 GCA_028288775.1 Phycisphaerales bacterium
GCTTCAGCCGTCGGAATCTCAAGCCCAGGCGGAAGTCCCCGCCGGGCCGCGCGGGTTTCCCATCGAGCCAAAAGGGGAAGTAAGCGTTGAGCCACGAATGAACACAAATGAACACGAATAAGACTCAAATTCATTCGTGATCATGCGTGGCTCCCGGACTCCGGACTTCGGATTTCGTCATTCGGATTTGATTGGGGTTTCGACATTCGGAATTCGGATTTCGGCGCCACGCGCCCACGCCCCGGCGTCTTTGAACTATCAGTTAATAGCCTTCACGCCTATACTTTTCGGGCCTCGTTTGCGGGGACGGCTGCATGATGCGGCGTTTCCGTAGCGGGAAGGAGAAGCGGCCATGGATATGCGAGTGGCCCGCGTGGTGATCGAGTCGATTGACAGCGGATTCAAGACCGTTTTCAAAGGTTCGATTCACACCGACATCGCGGGACTGGATCGTGAGCTCAAACGCGTGGTGATCGCCAAGCCCCGGCACGTCGAGATCGACCTGGCGGAGGTCGCGACGATCTCGTCGATGGGGCTCGGGCTGCTGGTCTCGTTCCGCAACGGCATCGTGGGAAGCGGCGGCACGGTGAAGATCGTCAAAGTTCAGAAATTCATGCACTCCATGTTCCGCTTCGCACGGCTGGAGGAGATGTTTCAGATCGATTCCTCCGCCGTCCTCGCGACCCCCGGCACGCCAAGGGCGAAAAAGCTGGGGGTTCGGTAGTGGTCCGCCCAACCTAGAACGCTCCGTGAAATTTCAGAGCCGGGGGCGTGTCGGGCCGGTCGGGCCGCAGGCCCGAAGCGGAGCAACGCTGCGACCGGCCGGCCGGCTCTGAAATATCCCTCTTACTAGTGCCCTACTCCACTATCTCCGAGCGCGGCGACAAGCCCCAACGCGCCGGCCGTCTGCATAAGAATGTCGCAAATGTCGTCAACTCCGCATATGGAGCGCGCGTTGCGCGATGGCGCGGGGGTTGCGCGTCCCGCAGTACGTGGGCGAAGTCGTTGCGGGGAAAGCAGATGTGAAAACTCCGGCACCGTGGCACGCCAAACGCTATAGGACGCGTGAAACCGGAGTACATTCATGCACACATCCCAGGGCATCCCCATCGACGCCGAGCCGTACGCGTTCGAACTCGTTCCTTCCGAATGTGCGCTGCTCATCATCGACATGCAGCGCGACTTTCTCGAGCCCGGCGGGTTCGGTGAGATGCTGGGCAACGACGTTTCGCAACTTCGGCGGACGATCGAGCCCAATCGCAAGCTGCTCGCCGCTTGGCGCAAGGCGGGGTTGCAAGTCATGCACACCCGCGAGGGGCACCGCCCGGATCTGACCGACCTGCCGCCGGCGAAAAAGATCCGCGGGCGGAGCAAGACCTGTATCGGCGACGCCGGGCCCATGGGCCGCATCCTCGTCCGCGGCGAAGCCGGTCACGACATCATCCCCGAGCTCTACCCCCTTTCCAACGAACCCGTGATCGACAAGCCGGGGAAAGGCGCGTTCTACGCCACCGACCTGCATGCGATCCTGCAACACCGGGGCATCAAGCAACTGGTGGTCACCGGCGTCACGACCGAAGTGTGCGTGAACACCACGGTGCGCGAGGCCAACGACCGGGGGTACGACTGCCTCGTCCCCGAGGATTGCGTCGGATCCTACTTCCCCGAGTTCCAGCAGATGGGCCTGAAAATGATCAAGGCCCAAGGCGGAATCTTCGGCTGGGTATGCAGTTCCGCGAACATTCTGCCCGCAATCTTCTAAAAACCAACTTCCTGAACACCAACGCCCGCCGCGAACCCGAAAGTACCGCGCCGTATTAGAGGTCCATGCCATGGAAGCGAAAAAACCCGCGCTCTGGGCGCCGGGAGATTGGAACGCGTTTTTTGGATTTGGGACGAACATCCTCGTCAACCTCCTCACGCTCACCGGCCTGCTCCGGTTCGTGCTGAAGATGCCGGATGAGCTGGTGTTCAAGCGCATCCTCCCCGCCACCGGGTTGATGATGTGCATGAGCACCATGTACTACGCTTGGCTGGCGTATCGCCTGGCGAAGAAGACCGGCCGCAATGACGTGTGCGCGCTGCCCTCGGGCATCAGCGTCCCGCACATGTTCATCGTGACGTTTGTCATCATGCTCCCCGTGAAGCTCGCGACGGGCGACCCGGTGAAAGGGTGGCAGGCGGGCCTTACCTGGGTGTTCATCCAGAGCTTCGTCCTCATGCTCGGCGGGTTCCTCGCGCCGATCATCCGGAAAATCACGCCCAAGGCCGCTTTGCTGGGCGCGCTTGCCGGCGTCTCCATCACCTTCATCTCCATGAGCCCGGCCCTGCAGATGTACATGACGCCCGTCATCGGCATCGTCTGCTTCGCCATCATCCTGACGAGCTGGTTCGGCGGGGTGAAGTTCGGGGGCGTGCCGGCGGGCCTTGTCGCCATCGCGGCGGGCACGCTCATCGCCTGGGGCTCCACCCTTTTCGGCGGACATGTCGGGGACATGAGCGTCGAAAAGCTCAAGGACTCCTTCTCCACCTTCGGCTTCGCCGTCCCCCACCCGGTCCTCGGGCTCGTGCTGGGAGGCCTGCACTGGAGCTTCCTCAAGACCATTCTGGTGACCGCCATTCCGTTCGGGATCTATGACCTGGTCGAGGCGATGGACAACGTCGTCAGCGCCTCGGCGGCGGGCGACAACTACCCGACCACCCGCGTGCTTACCGCCGACGGCGTCGTCAGCCTGATCGGCTGCCTGATGGGCAATCCGTTCATCAACGCCGTCTACATCGGCCACCCGGGGTGGAAGGCGATGGGCGGCCGCATCGGCTACTCCGCGGGAACGGGCGTAATGGTGATCCTGCTGGCGTGGTTCGGCATTATCTCGCTGATGGTGGCCCTGGTGCCGGTCGTCGCGATCGCGCCGATCCTCCTGTACATCGGGATGCTCATCGGCTCGCAGGCCTTCCAGGAAAGCCCGCACAAGCACGCCCCGGCAATCGTGCTGGCCCTGGTGCCGTCGCTGGCGGCATGGGGCAAGACCATGATCGACAATTCACTGGCGTCCGCCGCGGGGATTACCTCCGTGACGCCGGAGATGATCGAAAGGATGTCCCACTCGGGCGTGCTCTATCACGGGCTTGCCGTGCTGGGTGGCGGGTCGATCCTGGCGGGAGTCATCCTGGGCGCGATGGCGACGTTCATCATCGACCGCGACTTCATCAAGGCCTCGGGCTTCGCGACGGCCGGGGCGGTGCTCACCTTCTTCGGGCTCATGCACGGCGAATCGATCGGCCTGAACCGCACGCCCGGCGTGGCGATCGCGTACGTGATGGTCGCGGCGGTACTCTTCGCGTGTGCGAACCTCAAGCCGGTGGCCATCCCCGCCCCCGAGGTCTCACACGAGCCGGCACGCGACATCGACGAACTCGACGGAGAACCGGCGATTTCGTGATGGGAGAGAGGACGGGTTCGGGGTTCAGGAGGGAAGAGGACGACTCAGAGCGCCAATTTTCACTTTGCACGTTGCACTTTGCACTTTGCAATCCCACCTGATGAGATTGCAAAGTGCAAAGTGAAAATTGGGGAAGGGGGAA
>JAQGHP010000127.1 GCA_028288775.1 Phycisphaerales bacterium
TTGATGAGAAGGGGAAACTGGCCGTGCGGGCGGACGGGCGGAATATCGCCCAGTAAATCGCGGCCGAACTCCTGCGTGGCCCAATGCAGCGAGCGGCCGGCTAGCGGTCCGTTGGCGATGACGCTACTGACCCATTCGCCCGAGTCGTCGACGACGCCGGGGGGGAAGTCGTAGATCTCCCAGCTTTCTCCAATGTTCACGCTCGGCGGAAGCTTTTTGCCCAGGACGGTTTCGATCTTGCGGCCGCCCCAGAGCTTTTCGAGAAAGCGGGGGGCGAATTTCAGCGGGTAAAGGGACATTTCGCCGGGTCCTTTGTCATTTGTCCGTGGTCAGGCGTCGTGTGTTTCAGATTATTAGTGTTGCCATTGTGTGGCCGCGGGGCCGCCGGGTGACTACATTACGGGGCGTTTCGATCCGTGCCTCCCAACAACCCGGCGGAGGCCGGCGCACCACGACCCACGGAGAGGAGTCATCCGATCACGCCCCCAAAAGATACAACGGACCAAGCACCCCTTTCAACCGCCCCCCGACACCCGAGCACCATGAGCAAAGCCCCCGGAACCAATGGCGAGATCAAGCACTTCGTCGTCGACACGAACGTACTGCTGCATAACCCGAACGCGATTTTCCTCTTCAAGGACAACGAGGTGGTGATCCCGTTCGACGTCATCGAAGAGCTCGACAAGTTTAAGGTCGGCACCGACGACTTGGGCCGCAATGCCCGAACCGTTATCCGCCACCTCGATTCGCTCCGGGAGACGGGGAACCTTTCCGAAGGGGTTTCGGTTCCCCAGACCGGCGGCCGCGTGCGCGTCATTCTGGAGGAAGATCAGAAGCTCTGCCCGGGTTTGTTCGAGAATTCCCCCGACAATCGGATCATCTGCTGCGCGCTGAACCTCCAGCAGCAGGGGAACCGCGTCGTCTTCATTTCCAAGGACATCAACGCGCGCATCAAGAGCGACGCGCTCGGATTGGTTACCGAGGATTTCGAAGCGCAGAAGGTGGACTTCGACCACCTTTACAGCGGGTGGCGGGAAGTGCCGGTGGATTCGGATGTCATCGGGCGGCTCTTCGCCGAGAAGCAATTCGCGCCGACGCTCGAAGACCTTGGCGGATCGCCAATGCGCGCCAACGAATTCGCGCTACTTCGGGACAAGACCGACACGGCCCATACCGCGCTTACGCGCTACCGCGCCGACTTGCAGGCACTCTGCCCGGTGCGCAGCCGGCGCGGCCCGACCTTCGGCATTGCGCCGCGCAACATGCAACAGACGATGGCGCTGGACCTCCTGCTCGACGACAGCGTGAAGCTGGTTTCGCTCATCGGAAATGCCGGCACCGGCAAGACGCTGCTCGCGCTGGCGGCGGGAATGACGAAGGTCCTTAACGAACAGACCTATCAGAAGTTGCTGTGCGCCCGGCCGATCATGCCGCTGGGACGCGACATTGGGTATTTGCCCGGCGATAAAGATCAAAAACTGACGGCGTGGATGCAGCCGATCTTCGACAACATGTCGTACCTGCTGTCCAACCGGCTCTCCACGGAGGGTGACCATCCGTCGCACGCGTCGCTTTCGAGCGTCGAACAGCGCATACAGCAGCTCATGGAAAGCGGGCGCGTGGTGCTGGAGCCGCTGACGTATATCCGCGGCCGGAGCATTCCCCACCAATTTATGATTGTGGACGAGAGCCAGAACCTTACGCCGCACGAGGTGAAAACGATTGCCAGTCGTGTGGGCGAGGGGACAAAACTCATTCTCACCGGCGACGCTACGCAGATCGACAACCCCTATCTCGACAGCAGCAGCAACGGGTTGTCGTACCTGGTCGAACGCCTGAAGGGACAGGCGATTTGTGGCCACGTGACGCTCGGCAAGAGTGAGCGGTCAGAACTAGCGAGCCTTGTGACGGCAGAGTTATAGGGAAGTAGTCAGTCTCTCAACCGGCAACTGACAACCAGCACCTGAAAACTTTCTCTGTATTTACTACAAACGCAACGCCCCGGGGCGCACATCATGCTCCGGGGCGTTGCTCTGTGGCTTGCGCTTCGCACCCCGCCGCGGGCTGCGGCCGGACGCGAAGCAATGCGGTTGCCGTTTACATTACGGCCTGTCGACCTTGTGCTCGGTCGTGGTCTTCGTCGAGCCGTTGTCATCGGTAGTCGTCTTGGCCTTGTCCACGGTGGTCGTCCCGTCGGGCTGCTTGGTCTTGACTTCCTTGTCGGCGGTGGTCCCGCTGTCACACCCTGTGAGCATCGGCATCGTCATGAACGCGGAGCTCAGGACGGCGGCGTAAATCATCTTCCTCATGGCGGTCTCCTTTGTTGTATCCCGGACCAACCGGAACAGTGGGGGGTAAAGCAAAGGCGGGGCCAAACTCTGGCTATCGAGGCCGGCGGACATTGTAGATTTGCGGCCAATGGCATTTCCAGCGGTACTTGGCGGGGGAGTTTTTCCGGCGTAGAGTGTGAACCAGTTTCGATTTGCGGGCGTTTTTTTAACGCCCTTCATGGAGGCCAATATGTCCGAAAATCCCGCAGCCGCCCCAGTTCCCGCGGCCGCTCCCGCCAATACGACCCCGACCATCAATTGCGACGACTTCGCCAAGCTCGATCTGCGCGTGGCGACCGTGCTCGAGTGCAGGGCACATCCGAATGCTGATAAGCTTTTGGTATTGCAGCTCGACGTCGGTGGCGAAAGGCGACAGATCTGCGCCGGGCTCCGCGCGTTCTACCAGCCTGAACAGCTCGTAGGAAAGCAGATCGTCATCGTCGCCAACCTCGCACCCCGCACCATGCGCGGCGAGGTCAGTCAAGGCATGCTGCTCGCCGCCAGCGACACGGCCGCGAATCGGGTAATCGTACTAAACCCAGCGGAAGCCGTTCCGTCGGGGAGCAAAGTAAGCTGAAGATGTTGCTGGTTGCTAGTTGCTGGTTGCTAGTGAATGCAGCTCCGAAAAGCCGCCTCCTTATTTGCAACTAGCAACCAGCAACCAGCAACTGCTCAAAATGCTTCGCGAACTCCACATTTCCAACCTCGCGGTGATATCCGACGTTCGCATTGAGCTGGACGCGGGGCTCAACTGTTTCACCGGCGCTACGGGCGCCGGCAAGAGCCTGGTCATCGGCGCGGTCGAGGTGCTGCTCGGGCTCCGCAGCCCGGCGGAGATGTTGCGCCCGGGTGTGGACGAGGGGCGTGTCAGCGGCGTGTTCGAAGTACATAACGCCGAGCTGCTCGCGCGGGTCGAGGAGATTACGGACGTGCAGGTGACGGCGGACGGTGGCGAACTACTTATCACCCGCCGCCTGTATGCGAGCGGGCGCAGCTCCGTGAGCCTCAATGGGAATCCCATTACCCTGGGGATGCTCAAGCAGGTGGCCGAGAATCTCGTGGACGTACACGGGCAGCACGACCACCAGTATTTGCTGAAGCCTTCTAACCAGACGGACGTTCTCGACCAGTTCGGCGGGTTGTGGCCGCTTCGCAACGAGTACCACGAAATCTTCCTGAAGGTGCTCGACGCCAAGCACCAGATCGATGAGCTGGCGGCGAATCGCGCCCTGCGCGATCAGCAGTTGGAGGTGTACCGTTTCCAGGCGGAGGAGATAGACGCCGCGGCACTCGACGCCGGCGAGTACGAAGAGCTGCGGTCCCGCGCCTCCGTGCTGCAGAATCTTGAAAAGCTCAAGCGCGACACCATCTCCGTACACGCCGCGTTGTACGAGGCCGACGGCTCCGTGCTCGAGCGGCTGAAGATGATGGGGGTTGTGCTCGCGGAGCTGAAAGAGCTCGACCAGCACCTCAAGCCGCCGACCGAGAATTTACGGGATGCGACGATTGCTCTGGAAGAAGTCGCGTTCGACCTCTCGCGTTATCTCGACAAACTCGACCTCGACCCAAGCGAATTGGCCGAGGTGAATGATCGTCTCAATACGATCAACCGCGTCCTGAACAAGTACGGCGACCCGACGGACGTAGCGATCGCATATCGCAAGGAGATCGGCGAAAAGATCGCGGAGCTTGAAAAGGCGACCGACGATTTTTCATCGCTCCGGGATCAACTGCGGCCGATGCTCGGAGCGCTGGAGAAAAAAGGACGCGAGCTTTCCACCCGGCGGCAGGGCGTCGCCCGAAAACTGGCCCCGCTCATCGAGAAAGAACTCGCACAGCTCGGGATGGAGAAGGCGAAGTTCACGATCGCTATCACGGGCGGCCAGGGCGTCATTCGCGGCGAAGAGATCCCCGCCGCGGCCAGTGGGTTCGATCAGGTGGAATTCGTCGTACAGACCAACCCCGGCCAGACGCCGCAGCCGCTGCGCAAGATCGCATCGGGCGGAGAGCTGGGCCGCTTGATGCTCGCGCTCAAGGGGATACTCGCCCAAAGCGATCGCATCAGCGTGTTGGTGTTCGACGAAATCGACGCCAACATCGGCGGGCGTTTGGGGTCGGTCATTGGCGGTAAACTTCGGCGGCTCGCCGGGCATCATCAGGTCCTGTGCATCACGCACTTGCCGCAGATCGCGAGCTACGCGAACCGGCATTTGACGGTGCGGAAGGAAGTCGTCGCCAACGTAACGGAGACGAAGGTGCGCACGATGGAAGGGTCCGACCGACTGCACGAGCTGGCCGAAATGATCGGCGGACAGCGCGTCACCGACACCACCCGGGCGCAGGCTCAGGAGCTTCTGGACGCCGCGAGCGACGAATTCGCCGGCCCGGCACCCGCCGTGCCGCGGACGAATCCCGCGCCGGCCAAACCGACCCGCAACGGAAAAATCCGAACCAAGGCGGGATGATCTGGACGATAGACGCAGTGAGAGTGCAAAAGGCGGCTATCCGGCCGTAAGGCTTCCGTGTCCATGTCTTCAAGGCAATAATTCCAATGCAAATACAAGCCAGCGCTTCGCGTTATTTCCGGCCCTTTCTCCGCGCCGTGCTCCTGCTGACCCCGTTTACCGCAGGTTGTCTGGTCACCGCGCAAACCGAGCAAAAGCAAAGCGGTAATTACGTCGCCGACTCGACCTTCGCGCAGGTCAAGCCGGGAAAGACCGCCGGCTTCGTACGCGCGACGGTCGGACAGCCGACAAAAGTCACGTCGGTGGAGGACGGCAGCGAGGTGTGGGATTACCTCTACACTGAGCGGAAGGAAAGCAGCGGGGCGGTCTTCCTGATCTTCGGCGGCCACGACGTAAAAGAGACGGGCCACCACGCGTTTGTCGAACTAAAGAACGGCATCGTCACGAATGCCTGGCGTGGGTAGGAAGCGCTTGGCCGGACCAATGTAGTTTGTCTGGTAGCTTCGGAGCCGGGCCGTGCCGGCCCGGTCGTAGCGTTGCTCCGTCTGGCTCCCTCTCTTACCCGGGGCAGAGGGCCTTCGGCACGCCCCGGCTCTGAAACCCAACGGTGCATTTAGGTTTAGCAGACCGCTAGCACACCGACGGATTCGCAGGGGCGGAATCCGGCACTTTCAAGCCATGGCCGCTGCTTGCGCCGGCCGGCCGCGGGATTTTCGCTGCGCGCGGGATTTGAGCGTCTCCTGCGCAAGCGCCCGCTGGTATTGAGGATTGTCGGCGATCCGCGAGCTTTTCGCATCCCAGTTCGCCGAGCCTGCCTGCAGCCGGGCGCGGATGTTCGCGACGTACTTGGCGCTGGTGCCCCAGATCCGGGCGATGTCGCGGTTGGGCAGACGCCAGTCCACGTCACGCCAGCGCGCCGCGGGGTCGTGCGGGAGGATGCTCTGGGCGCGAAGAACGCGGCGGGCGACCTGTTGCGACAAATCGGTGCCGTGGGTCTTGAGCACAACCGTCACCGGAAGCCCGTGCAGGCGTTCGCGATTGGCCGCGGCCCATTTTCCGAACTTTAGCACGAGCGCCCGGTGCGCGCTGGGACCGATCCCGCGGTCTGCGCGCACCTGGCGCACGCGCTCGCGCGACACGCCCAGATCCCGGGCGATCTCCGCATCGCGCTGCTGCCAGTTCACCCGCTTCCACTCATCGGGCGCAACGCGGCCCAGTCGCCGGAGGTCGGGGAATTCGTAGCTGAACAAGTCCGCCCATCGGTACACCGAGGCGTACGATTCCTGCAACTGTGCCGAAATTTGCTGAAGGCTCATCCCGGGCTCTAGCGCGGTGAAACGCTCGAACCACCGGTCGCGGGTTGCCGTGTGCTTCAACCCGGCCGGCCAGATCAGACCAAGACCCCCGTGCATGCGATTCTCATCTTCCCAGGCGACTGACCAAAATTCCCCACGCAAGGCAATGCCCGTTCTGCCCTGCGGATGGCTGGCAAGCCAAATCGCTTCTTACGCTCTTGGCCGAGCCCCGCGCTCCAAGAGTTCCCGATCCGCCCATTTTGTCGAGCAAGCTCATGGAATCAAGCAAAAAAATAAAGACTACGGATTTGACGATGGAAATGCCCGCGGAATTTGCGGATTTGAGCCCGGAATGGCCGACCCTCGCAGTCGCAGTCACTTAACCAAACGCAACGTCCGCGATCCGGTGGCGGGTGAGAGAGACAAGATACAATTCGGCCGCGGCCTGACGGCCTTCCCAACTGTTCCAAAGAACGAGCCGCTGGCGGTCGGGAGAGATCGCCGCCACGAGGTCCGCCGCGCCGGTGATCACGCGCAGCCCGCGATACGGACTGGCGTATTGGGTGACGAGCGGGTCGTCCAGCCCTATGCACTGCACCGGCCCCTGATCGCCGGCGAGGAGCAATCGCGCGCTTCCGAGCCACGGCAGCATGCCCGCAGCCTGCACTCGCCCCGTGCGGCGCTCCGCGTTCGCCTTCTGACGCGTGCCCCGGTTGATGGAAACGATCATTCCGTCTTCATGGACGGCAAAAACCTGCCTGTCATCGGGAATGATCGCGACGATCTCCGAACCCGAGTCGGCCGGCAACGCGCGGGCGGACGACCCGTCCCAAACGTGCAGTGTGTTCCCCACGCTGAAAATCAGCGACGCCTCATCCAGCAACTGAAGGTTGCGCGGCCCGGGCAGGCCGCCGGACCTTGCACTGCCCGTTCCCGAAGGCATCGGAGGCGGGGGGGTACCGGGGTTAAGGGATTCGGGCCGGATTGCATTGGCGGGCGCATCAGGAGAATCGATGTCCCAGCAAACGAGCCCCGCCTCGCTGTGCGTCGCGCAAAATTGCCGGCGCTTGGGCCACCAGACGACGCGATTGAACCCGTTCGCCGATGCGACACCGTTGTCGGCGTACGCCTGCGCTTCGCCCAAGGTATCGGCCTGCACCAGCAGGAACCCGCTCCGCGCGCCCACGAGTAGTGCGCGCCGTTGGTCCACCTCGGCGGCCTGCACGCTCCGTAATGGACCGAGCGAAGGGGGGAGAGGGAACAATTCGGGACGCGGCGCGAGGTGCCCGTCGGCGGCCCGGGTTTCGACCCGCACGAGATACGGCCCGGCTACCGCCCAAAGTTTTTGCTCGGCCTGCTGCTTCGCCGATGCCAGCAGCAGGGCTTGAAGAAGCGACCCCTGGTCGGCAGGGTTCATCTGCTGGAGCACGCGTCCGGGTGACATGCCGGGAGCCTCGCCGCGTAGTTGCTGGAATTGTTTGAGAAGCTCCGCCGAGCGCTGGAAGTGCTCAACTTGGCCGGCGGCTTCCTTCTCTGCCAGCGCCTGTTGCATGCCGCGAACGCGTTGGCGCTCGAAAGTAGGACTTTGCACTTCGGCCTGGAACGGGGGAAGAACTTCCACGCCGCAGGCGAACGCCAAGGAAACGGCCGACGACTTGAGCGATTCGATCAGCTCGTTCCTGGCGGCGTCATTCCCGAGCCACTCGGCGGCGGGGTGGCGCTGGGCGATCCGCGAGGCCGCCGCCCGCAGCGCGGGGGAGAAATGGGCAATGACGTCATCGGCGCTGACTGCTGACCGTCCGTTCATCAGCACTTCTTCGAGCATCCGCCGTTCGGTGCGATCCGGGATCGCGCGCACGCTCGCGGAGAAGCCCGCCCGCAGGTCGTGGCCGTCGCCGGCGACCAGGTCGGAAAAATCCCAGCGCAGACGGAGCGGCTCGTGGCGCAGTTCCACTATGCCCTTTTCGCGGCGAGCCAATTGGTTTTCGGGCAACGGCATGGGGTAATCCCCTGTTCCAAAATACGGCGTCTCTCATGCAAGGCAGGGCCGCCTTCTCCAACTGCCGGGCCAGCCTCAGTGTGCGGGGCCGGCAGGCTGTTCTGGCGCTCCGCCGGTCACATGCGGGGCATGTCCCGCGTCGCCCATATCATACCCGTCTGGCTTGGCTGGGGGGATATAAAAGAACGTGATCGCAAGAATGGCATAGACCGCCAACAATAATGCCCCCTCAAACCAATTCGTCTCCCCGTTGCGCCCGATCACCATCACGATCCACACCGAAAGAAAAACCCCTACCACTTCCAGCGGCGTGAAAATTAAGTCCATGCGGTGAACGCCCTTCATGCCGCCCGCAACGAACGCCGCACTCAGCAGCACCAGAAGCGGGGTCACGAAGAGCGCGATCTGAAGGCTGCTCTGATACGCAATGGTCATGGCGGTGTCCATGTCATTGCGGTGGGCGAGCATCACGGCCGTCGAGTGCTCCGCGGCGTTGCCGATGATCGCCAGCACGATCACGCCCACGAAAACTTTATTCCACCCAAGGTGATGCGCGGTCTGCTCCACCGAGCCGACGAGCAATTCGGAAAACACCGCGATCGCGAACGACGCGGCGAAGAGCGCCAGCACGCTCTTGCGCACCGGCCAACCGCCCCCAATGGCGCTGATGCCCGCGGGGTCTTCGGGGCCTCCGGCGGGGGCGGGAGAGAAAATGTGCCGGTGGGTGCGGAGCGTGAAGAGGAGCCCCGTCGCATACACGGCCAGTAAGACAATGGATGCCCCGGTGGACATCCCGTACTCGTGCTCAGCAAGGTGTGGGTCGGTGTGCAAATACGTGAAATGAAAGATCGCCGGGAGAAGCATGGCCGAGACGGCGACCGTTAACAAGCCCGCATTGGCCTCTGCCGAGGCGCGGGAAAAAGTCTGGCGTTCCCGCTTCCATCCGCCGACGAGCATGGCGGCCCCGGCCACCAGCAGGAGGTTACCGAGGATCGAGCCGGTGAGCGAGGCTTTGGCGACGTCGTTTAGGCCTTTGGAAATTGCGACGATGCCGATGATTAGTTCCGCCGCGTTGCCGAAGGATGCGTTGAGCAGTCCCCCCAGGGTCGGCCCGGTCCTTTCCGCAAGATGTTCGGTCGCTGTGCCCATCAGGCCGGCCAGGGGAATAATCGCAATACCCGAGAGCGCGAAGGTTGCGGTGGGTTCCCAAGGCTTGAAGCCGCCGGCATCGCGCCCGAACCAATAGTGAACGAGAAGGGCCACCGGCATCGCCAAACAGCCCAGAAGGTTAATCCACCGCATCGCGGCGGATTGTGAGCGGATGGCACGAAGCCGTCAACTTTGGAGGCCTGTGCGGTATGCGCGTGCGGCCCCGGTCTGGTGGTGACCGTTTCGCGGTCGGCCTTGTTCGGCCGGTAGCGTGCCCAGCACAAAATAAGGGAGGGACCTCTATGCCGATTGGCTCATGCGATATTCGTCAGGGAGCTTACCATCTTGGCGGGGCAAGGAGTCCGCCAGTGTCCGATGACGAAATGCACGAGTGGGTGCCCGTGGTGCGTGCTTTGGCGGACATCGTTCGCGCCGAGCGATTCGACGGACAGAGCGCTTGCAAGTATCTCCGGCGGCTAATGGCTCAATCGCCAGTCGAGCCCTCCGGCGAAGCATTTCGGTTTACCGAACTATTCGCCCGAATCGATGGATCTCCCGAAGAGGTCGCAGAGGCGTTAGAACAAACTGCCCGGCAACTCGAGTGCGGTAATTGAGGCAACGCCACTTTCGGTTCTCGTGCCTTCGTAAAAGTCAATTGCCTTCGGCTGAATCAGAGGTGGAAGTGTCCATCGCCATGTTCGGCCACGCGATCCCATGAGCGGCGACCGTCCCCGCAACTCCCAATGGTTGAACGGCGGGGTGTTCGGTTCCGACTTCTGTCCGCGGCTGGGCGTGACTCGCGGACGATGCGCCCTGCGAGGGCAGCGCAATCCAATGTGCGAGGAACGAAAGTGTAAGGGCCAATACCATTGCCTTGGCTTTGGAGTGTTGTCTCATCGGAGTGTCTTCCTTGCCCTCAACCACGTCTCCCGTAACCAAGAAGTAGCCGCCGTTACGTGTCGGCGTCCGCTGGACAATTCGTCGAATACCCACTCGGGCAAATGCGATGTGAAATCCCACCGCGCCCCAACGGTCATCCAGAGTGCATGCACACGTCGTGCCAGCGATTTCCCATAAATACTGCTTCCCGTGGACGGGGAGGCGGATGGCGGAATTGCGGTCGGCCGTTGAACTCCAACGATGGCCGACATGATCGCCGCGTCATCAGGACGGATTGCCGGGGCTGACTTGCCCTGGCGACGATTAGTCTGCCCCGGCGGCTGGCGAGTATTTTGGTTCACCAAGAACATCATTTCGTCCGTCTGACCCAAGGGGTAGCATGCAGGGCGCGCGATTGGGAACTCGTAAATACGCTTCACTTCGAAAAATGAGCCCGAAGCGCGCGTAATCTGGGAAGACTGTGGGGATTGGGGAAGTCGCTTCGACTAATTGTCGCTACGAAAATGACATCCCAAATAATTGCCCGACAGGGAATAATGGTTGGTAAGCTTCCCGATTCTGCTTGTTGCCCAAGTCAAGGTTTGGCAGTACGAGGGGCGGGATCGGTCGCGGCAGACGTCTTGGATTTTAATCGCACGAGCCATGGGCAATCGCCCGACACCTCCTCAAAGGCAATCGCCGCGGCCAATGCCTTGCGGGCCGGTTGATCCGCCAGGGTGGATGCCAACTCCGCATAAATGGGCACCCCGGCCCGCACCCATTCCGAGACGCGGTCAATCTCTTCGTCGGCCGTAAATGCATAGACGCGATGCGCCCCGCCCGCGATGAGACCCGGGCACGCGTGGTCGGCGGCATTATGCGGGGGGGGATCGAGATGCGCGATGCGAAGGGGGGTCACGATCGCCGCGGCATAAGGCGTGTCGCGGCTGATCGGAAGAACGCGGCGCGAGTTCTGATGGACGAAAAGTTCTTCGAGGTAGACCGTATCGATTCCCGAAATCAATATCGCGTCGCGCGGAAGTAATCGATCCGCCGTCGTGGCGACGTGATACCGGATCGGTGGCGGCCCCTCAAGGGGAAACTGGGGAAGTCGCGGAACAAGAATCGTCACACACGCCAGCGGCAGTGCATACCTGAACCGCCGACGCATCACTTCGGGGATCAGCGTGGCGATCCCCGCTCCTGCGAATATGCAAGCGAGCGCGAGGCCCAAAAAGTGAAAGCGAATGTCGCGGAAGAAGTAAAACAGGTGTGCCGCGGACAGGGGGGCGGCGGCAAGGATCGTGAAGGCGATTACCGGTAGAGCGGCCGGCGGATTGCGGCGCAATAATGCGACGGCGCCCAGCGCTCCGATTAGCAGCAATCCCCAAACCTGGGGATCGCCAAGACGTTGGAGGTTAAACAGGAAGTACCGGGGCGAGAAGGTGAGCGAGAAATAGTCGTACGGCACCGCAAGCCAGAACTGGTATCCCGTTCGCCGCCAGTCGCCGAAGGCGTGTTGCTGGTACGCTCCGTTCAGCACGACGACCGCTGCGCACGGCAAGGCGAGCGCCGCCAGGCCGCGTATCCAGCCTGGCTGCCGGCGACGCAGGATTTCGATTAAGAACGGGAGCACGAGCACACCCGTGAGCGGCCGGATCGCAATTGATATCGCGCAGACGATCCCCCCCGCAAGATACACGCCCCAATTGGGCCGCGCCCTGACACGAAGATACAGCAAGCATGCACCGAGCCCCAGCGATATTGCGGGGATATCGGTCATGATGAGCTGCGTGTATTTCATCATCTCCTCCTGGTGCAGGAAGAAGATGGCGGCAAACAGTCCGCCCCAGGGCCCGGACAGCTTGTTGCCTATCAGATAAACCAAGAGGGCCGCGCTGCATCCTGCCGCCCAGACGGCAAGGATGCCGGCACCGATATTACCTGGCGCAACAAAGTAGACCGGTGCAAGGAAAATTGCGGAGAAGCCCGGCGGATAACGCGGAGGAAGTGCGCTCCCGTTAACAACGACTTCATATTTCCCCGTCGTGGCAAGACGACGGGCGGCGATCGCATATTCAACCGAGTCGGGAGAAACCTCCAGTTCAGCCGCACGCAAGGGCGGACGGTAAAGATGAAGGGCGGCCAGAAGTAGGACGAGAGCGGGCAGCGTGATGCGAATTCCGCACCCCTCCCAAAGGGGGAAGGCAGGGGGCGTGGCGCCAGTCCGCTTTCCCCCACGCGAAGAATTAGTTTCATGCCGGGTCATCAGGGGGCTGTCAGGAAATCCGGGCGATAGTGTGAAGAATTACCCAAACGGGAGAGCCACGCAGATGTCCTGCGTGGCTCTCATCGGCATTCGACGCCCGTGATTGTTAGCGCGACTGAGCAATCCAGCGTGCCATTCAACCGCTTACCTTTCTAATTACGTGGCCACAACAGTAAAGGTGGAGAGTTGGACGCCCACGCCGGCGTAGGCGGCGGTGGTCGGCGGGTTGTCTAGGTCGTCGAGGTGGTTTTTGGTGACGGTCCAGCCGCCGTTGATCGGGTCGATGGCCCCGAGCGTGAAGGGGGTGGAGCCCCCGGCCGCACCGGCCGTCACCGTCAGCGTCCCCAGATACACCGCCCCGATCATCGCGGGGCTGGCACCCCCGCCGGTGTTG